>CAJXUM010001017.1 GCA_913060855.1 uncultured Lewinella sp.
GAGATCAGCCTCGGTCTCGTGGGCTCGGAGATGTGTATAAGAGACAGCTATATCAATGGTAGTCAACTCTACGCCGGGAGCCTGTTTGCTGGGGTAAACATCGGGGGGCAATTTTAGCAGTGAATTGCTACTACCCCACCAAATCTGGTTTTTACTGTCCCGGAGGGTAGCGTTAGCATAAAATTCTCCTCCAGCTATGCCATCTATTCGACAGTAATCTACCACGTGGTAAGTGCTTTTAGATTCCTGAGCTTCTTCTTTGGATTCGCGCAGCAACAAATTCAAACAATCACCGGCCCCCAGCCAGATGTTGCCAGCGCCATCCTCGGTAATGGTCCAGATACCATTGCTACTTAATCCATCTTTGGTGGTAAAGGTTTGAAAAGACAAAACACTGTCAGCCGGATTAAAACGATTGACCCCACCTTTGGCTGTACCGGCCCAGATATATCCTTCTTCATCCTCCAATAATGAAACCACCTCGTTAGCACTTAAGCCCTCAACAGTCGTGTAAATGGTCGTATAGTTTCCGTCAAATTTTAATAATCCTCCGCCATAGCTGCCTGCCCAGACCTGCCCATTACTATCGGTTAGCAGGGCCCTGATCGTATTAACATCCATTTTCACGCCCCCCCCTTGGTTTTCATCGCCCTTATTGAGTTGGTAATGAGTCCAAGTAGTACCATTAAATTTGCCTAGTCCTTCTTTCAAGGTTCCAAACCACATATTACCCAGCAGGTCTTCCGTAATGGCGTAGACATGGTCACCAGGCAGTCCTTGTGCAGGGGTAAATTCCAAAAGCTGCGTATTATCCCATCTGTAAACGCCAACGCCCAAGCCTCCTATCCAAAGGTGCTGCTTTTGGTTCAGATAGAGATCCCGACAGAGATGCCCATACTTATACATCGCATTAAAAGCATCAAAGAATGCATATTGTGAACCATCGAATCTAGCCACCAGTGCTGAATGATGTAGCCCAAACCATAAGTTATGAGACCGATCTTCAACAATACTGCTTACATTAGCCAAAGCACGTAGGTTCTCAAAGGCATCATACTGGATTTTCCGAGGCGAAAAACGTTGAATCCCTAGATTTGCGGATTTCAGCCAAAGACTACCTTTTGAATCTGATAGTAGAGGGAGATGAAAATGATCAATCAGGCCGTCTTTTTCAGTATATTTTCTAATAGAAAGCTGCTTCGAATCTAGGCGTAAGAGTTCTGCTTTTGAATGTAAGGCTGAGGCTCCCCAAATAAACCCCAAAGAATCGGCAGTAAGTTCAATGAATGTAGACAATGGAGTCTGGTATATAATAAAGCTATCCCTCGTAAAGGCATGTAACTGCTGATCCTTAGATATCCAAATAGTTCCCTTGGAATCCATGGCGACTCCGGGTAAAATAGACCAATCTTCCCATGGCAATTCCAGTTGATGCTCATATGATGTAAAGTGCCCTTTATCAAAAAAGGTATTGCCGTTCGCTTGGCATATCCATAAGCCCCCTCCTTTATTCAGAAAAACCTTAAATGCCGGACCTGGTAATAAGCCCTGTTCCTCGGTATAGACTCGGTAGGCTTCGTCTTCTATTTGGATCAAACCCAGGTTTGATGCCACCCAAATGCGTTGATTTTGATCTTCTATGATGTTATAATGATAAAAGCCATCTTTTTTGTTAAACTGGAAGTGATGATCCCCATCAAATACTGCAAAGTCATAGACGATAAGCTGTTTACCGTCAAACTTCGCGATAGCATCACGTTTCCCACTGATCCTATGTCCAAAATTCATAAACCTAAACCAGATGGCTCCGCTGCTATCCTTCATAGTAGCAACAACGATCGCGAAATTCATCATTCCCTTAAGATCATGCAAGAGGAATTCCTTACCATCAAAACGAATGATTCCCCGATCACTTCCCATCCAAAAATGACCTTTATCATCCTCTAGCATACCGTGCATGACGGAAACAGGCAAGCCTTCCTCCATGGTCAGGGTTTCAAATTGATTAGTGCTGAGCGATTTTCTTCGAAAGGGTCTGGCCTGGGAGCGAATGGGTAAGGGCAAGTTGAAGGTATCTGGTTTAATGCGGATCTCATAGGGTAATGGAACATCATCTTGTCCCGTAATCACCGCCGGTAGATCATCTGGCCAGGCCATGGCATTTATACGGGTAAGAGCGTATTCCTCCTGTTTTTTTGCGGAGACCGTGGTCGTTTTGGTCGGAAGGGACTTTGGCGGGGGTAGATCGGCGGTAGCTATACTTTTTCCCGCCCACTGGAAAGGTTCGCCAGTGGTGATCGTATCGCCGTTAATGGTTAGGACAATGAGGTCTTGCGCATCACTTTCAGGTTCCTTGGTCTTCTGCTCATGAGGCGTATTTTGACACCCGAGGCAGCAACATATTAGGAACATGATGAAAAATAATGGATTCACAAGTAGGCTTTGGCATCCTTGTCCTTTCATATCATTAAAGCTACTTAATTCTGATCAATCGATCTTCGTAAATTGAAAGTAGCAATTTTATTGATATTTTCCCATTCAGAGAGAACTGCCCTGAGTGGAGTGGGAGCCCTTATGGGAGGTCAAAGAAACGGTCATTTTAGCTTTTATTGGCTATTAAAGATTCAGCCAATAGGTCATTTTAAAAACAAGTGCTCGATTTTTACTAAACAGATCTTGTGGCAGGTAATTTTCTGTATAAACGATAAACAGATCCGAAGCTGGTTGGTAACGCCATTGAAAACGCGTATTTAAGTTAACATTTTCCGAAACGTTGTTGTATTGAATATAGGTCGTTAAAAAGATCTTGTCTGTAAACGTAAAGTCAATACGGGGCCCAATTAGAAATAATTGTTCTTGACCAAAATTTTCTGGAAGTCGCAAATCGTTGAAGTCAAAGCGCAGCGCAATACTCCCATAAGGTTGGTAACGATAGGTAAGTTCTCCACTCAAGTTGAAGTTTTCGCCATTGTAGAAACCACCATAACTACTGCTGATTTGATAGAAAAATGGCTTTCTAGGATTACTGTTATATTCAATTCCAAAGGCGTTCCAATTATATTCCTCTCCTTCAAGAAAGCCGGTATATTGAGCTGGATCCAATAAATTGAAACTATTGGTGAGCTTTTGGAAGACGTAGGAATAATTAAACTCTAGAGATGATGCATTATTGAACCGGAACTGATAACCCAATTGATAAGACCGGTCTGTAAGCGTGCCTCCCGGTATATAGGTATGTTGAAAATCAAAGGTTGGCCCCATACGAATGATGGACTTCCTTTCGGGATAAATTTGATAGCCTAGATTGCTAAAAAAAGAATATTGACCAGGATAAGCCCTGTCTCTTATACACATCTGACGCTGCCGACGAAGAGGATAGTGTAG
>CAJXUM010001018.1 GCA_913060855.1 uncultured Lewinella sp.
CGAGATCAGCCTCGGTCTCGTGGGCTCGGAGATGTGTATAAGAGACAGTACCTGGGTTGAGTAAAGTAAGTAAAGAACTGCCTCCTGTAGACTACGGACTAATCGCGTAGATCGATGCTTGATAAAATCAAAAGCATTACAGGCTGACAGGTAGGCACAGTGGTTGTCAGATTATCGAAGGAAATACTAAAATGCTGTAGAAGAGGAAATTTTGCTGTTAATTCGAGCAGAAAGATATTAAATTTCTGGGAAGGACAAGAAAATAGCAGGGTAGGACTTGTGAATTTGGATCAAAATATCTTTTTTACCGACCAGATTCATGAATCTGATGGCCAATTATTTATTTAAATAGCACAATTTTCAGCCAAGGCTATACCCTTGGCGCACAAGAAAACCCATATGGAAGTAAAAACGATCGTATTTGATTTGGGCGGTGTCCTAGTTGATTGGAACCCTGAGTATTTGTATAAAAATGTCTTTTCCGATCCAAAGGAGATGCAATACTTTCTGACGGAAGTATGTACACCTAGCTGGAATGCAGAGCAGGACGCCGGCCGTTCTTGGGCGGACGCGATTGATTTACTGCTACCTCAATTCCCGCAGTATGAAGCAGCAATTCGAGCTTACTTTGATCGCTGGACGGAAATGCTCAATGGACCGATAGCCGGTACATTAGATATTCTCCGAGAGATTCGAGATAATGACCAACATGCTCTTTTTGCGCTGACGAATTGGTCGAATGAAACATTCCCTTTTGCCCTCGAACGCTATGAATTCCTACAATGGTTTGAAGGCATTTTGGTGTCGGGCGCTGAAAACCTCAAGAAGCCAGATGCTCGTATCTATGAGTTATTGCTCAACCGCTTCGATATTACTGGTTCTACCGCGTTATTTATAGATGACAGTCTTCCCAATGTTACCGCTTCTATTGCTAGTGGTTTACCTGCGATTCACTTTAGTACGCCAGAACAATTGCGAGCAGATTTGGTAGCTAGAGGTGTGTTGTAACGATGCCCCTGGGAGTGCAATCTTTAGGATAGAAACCTATTCATTAATAGTATTGTGGCCTACATCTAAAAATGAGATAAATGTAAGGAAGGATTTCCGCTGCTTAAAAAACGCTTTCCGTCGTCGCAGCGATAGTTTGTGATTTGGAATAAGCCTTTTTTTGCGGCGATATAGCTCGGTTCAAGACTTCAGAAGTTTTCCAGCGTTTTAGCTTGCTTGCATTTAGACTTCAGAAGTTTCTGTAAGCCAGGCTCAGGAAAACTTCTGAAGTCTTGCTTCGCTAACTTTTTGTTGTACGATGCTAAATAAATAACTATGAATTTTAGAATCATTCTTTTCTTTCTATTAGGCTTTGCGGTATTCTCTTGCCAAGAAGCAGCCGAAACGGCCGATACCACTAGTGAAACGGCCGAAGTTGCCCATCATTTGGATGGTGCTCCCGTCAATTTATTGAAAGTACTGGAAACACATGGCGGCTATGAATTATGGGAAGCGCAGCAAGCCATGACCTATACCGTAGCGGGCAAAGGGGAAAAACACCAAATTGAATTGCCTACGCGCAAAGTGCGTTTAGCAACTGATAAATATACCATTGGATTTGATGGCCAGGACGTGTGGATCCAACAGGATTCTGCCCACTTTGGTGGCTCAGCTCGCTTTTACCACAACCTCTATTTCTACTTCATTGCGATGCCCTTCGTCTTGGCCGATCCCGGCATCAATTACGAAGAGGTAGCGCCGATATCATTTGAAGGCGTAGATTATCCCGGCATCAAGGTTTCCTACGAAGCCAATGTCGGCGATTCTCCGGATGATAACTATATCCTCTACTACCATCCAGAAACGTATGTCATGGAATGGCTAGCTTATACGGTGACCTACCGCTCCAAAGAGCCCAGCGATAACTTTCGCCTCATCCGCTATGCCGACTGGAAATCTATCGATGGATTGATCTTGCCACAGCAACTGACATGGTACAAATACGAGGAGGGAACTGTGGTCGAGCCTTCCCGTGATCCTATGCTGGTAGAAGGAATGTCCTTTAGTACCACGGCACTAGACGCCGCGATTTTTGCCAAGCCAGAAGGGGCGGAAGTCGCCGCCGAGTAACCGCAGTAACCGGCTAATTTATTAGCCAGGTTCGGCGTGAAAAAGCGCCTCAGGCCCTGCACCTGCGTGGGCTTAGCCCTGATTCATGGCTTCCCAAGTATATTGCAGGTCGAAAAGACCTGCAATAGGGCGCTAGGCGTGGGAACGTATCAAATAAATTTGATCGTTACGATCGTGACGGCCGCATATAATCCTCAGCAAAGACCTCCCGCAAATGCGCCAAGAAGAAGTCCGCATTTTTGGTGTCAAAGCACATCGGCGGCTTGATTTTTAGCACATTATGCAAGGGGCCGTCCGTACTCATCAAGATGCCCTTCTCGCGCATGCGATTAGCGAGGTAGGTCGCCTGGTCGGTAGCGGGGGCCAGGGTCGAAGTATCATTGACCAATTCAAACCCTAGGAAGAAGCCATGGCCGCGCACATCGCCGATGATTGGATAGTCTGCTTGTAAGGCACTAAGGCCCTCCTTGAGGTATTGCCCGACGGCTAAGGCATGCGCCTGGCGATCCTCTTCTTGCACCACCTGCAGCACCGCACGACCAATAGCAGCTGAAACAGGATTTCCACCAAAAGTATTGAAGTACTCCATGCCATTGGTGAAAGCCTCAGCGACGGCCGGGGTGGTGACGACGGCAGCTAGCGGATGCCCATTGCCGATGGGTTTTCCCATGGTGACGATATCGGGCACTACCTCCTGCAGCTGGAAGCCCCAGAAGTGATCGCCCACTCTGCCAAAACCCACCTGTACCTCATCGGCGATGCAAAGCCCTCCCGCTTCTCTTACTAGCTTATAAGCGGCTTGTAAGTAGCCGGGTGGCAGCACGATTTGCCCGCCGCAACTCAAGATGCTTTCACAGATAAAGGCGGCTACATTTTTCCCTTCTCCTTGTATTTTTTTCAGGGCTGTCGCAATATGTTCAGCATATTGGGGACCTGCTTGCTCGCTTTGATAAGCACCGCGGTAGGTGTCGGGCATGGGGACAACATGGGTCGTAGGTGGAGCACCCTTGCCCCCTTTGCCATCAAACTTATAGGAACTGATATCCACGCAGGCACCTGTATTCCCATGATAGCCCGCCTCTAGTGCGATAATATCTTTTTGCGCCGTATAGGTCTTGGCCATGCGGAGGGCCAGTTCATTGGCCTCACTTCCTGAATTGACGAAGTAACAGACGCTTAGTTCCGGCGGGAAAGTAGCCAATAATTCTTCCGCAAATCGGATGATGTTTTCGTGTAAGTAGCGGGTGTTCGTATTGAGAATGCCG
>CAJXUM010001019.1 GCA_913060855.1 uncultured Lewinella sp.
ACACTATCCTCTTCGTCGGCAGCGTCAGATGTGTATAAGAGACAGGTCATATTCAGATCAACAGTTGAAGCATAGGGGCTCTTGATAATGTCGGATGAGACAATCGGAGCATCCGTCACAGCTAATACTGCTTTGTATCTTTCCGTAGCTGCCTCTTCCTCGAAGATCGCATTAATTTCTTTTACCGTCACTGGCTTCGCTGTCACCAAAGTCATGTCAGAAATCGAACCGACGACCACGGGCGTACGAATAGCTACGCCATCAAATTTGCCGGCAAACTCGGGCATGGCCTTGGTGGTGGCGATGGCCGCGCCGGTCGTAGTGGGAACTAGGTTTTGAGCAGCAGCTCTGCCCATTCGTAAGTTCTTTTTATTTGGCGCATCTACCAAGGATTGACTCGCTGTATAGGCATGAATCGTGGTCATGATAGCTTTTTTGATGCCGATTCTCCTACCCAAAACCTCCATCACCGGGCTGATGTTATTGGTGGTACAACTTGCACAGGAAAATACGTTTTTGAACCCTTGTCCATTATTAACACCATGAATAATGGTCGGTGTATCCACACTTTTCGTAGGGGCTGAAATCACAACAGTGCTAGCTCCCGCTTCAATATGCTTTTCCGCTTCTTCTTGCAGGGTAAAAACACCCGTACTTTCAATGACGACATCTATTTTCAAGGCCGCCCAAGGTAATTCAAGGGGGTTTCTAGTACTACTATAATGGATAGCCAAGTCATCAATTAATAGCCGATCTCCCTGATAGTTTACTTTTTTCTCATAGACTCCATACACACTATCATATTGAAGCAAATAAGCTGTCGTTTCTATGTCTACAATATCATTGACAGCGATCAACTCAAGAGAAGGCGTGTCTAAGATAACTTTTAGGGCAGCTCTCCCAATTCGCCCCATTCCATTTATGGCAATCCTCATCATGATTTCTTTTTAGGTGGTTATAAATGTCGATCTTCTTCCCGGATAGGCAAATCATTAATGCTCGCAAAACGCTTTTCCATTAGCCCATTCTCATCAAATTCCCAATTCTCATTACCATAGGCCCGGTACCATTGCCCCACTGCATCTCTCCATTCGTATTCAAAGCGTACGGCAATTTTATTGTCGGTATGTGCCCAGTAGGATTTCTTCAATTTGTAGTCTAATTCCTTTTCCCATTTTCCTTGTAAGAAGGCAACTATTTCAGCCCGACCCTGAAGAAATGCTATCCGGTTACGCCATTCTGAATCGGGAGAGTAAGCCAAGGCTATTTTTGCTGGTTTTTTAGAATTCCAGGCATCTTCAGCCGCTTGGATTTTTTGTTTTGCGGTCTCTTCTGTGAAGGGAGGCAATGGATATTTCTTTTCCATGATTATTTTTTAGCGTTTTGAAAGCGAGGGATACAGTGGCCGGGCCGTTGCAGGTATTACCTACCTGCAAATGCCATGACCGAAGAGCATGCTAATTTTTCTGTTTTTTTAAGAATTGTCGGATGTAGCTTGCGATTTCAACGCCCTTTTCTTCCAAGGCAAAATGCCCCGTATCCAGTAAATGGAATTCCACGTTTTTCAAATCTCGCTTGTAAGGGAAGGCACCTTCTGCCGGGAATATGAAATCGTTCTTTCCCCAAACAATTAGTGTGGGAGGTTGATACTTTCGGAAGTAATCTTGCCAAGCCGGGTAAAGCGGCACGTTGGTGCGGTAGTCATAAAACAGGGCTAACTGAATCTCATTATTTTCTGGTCGGGTCAGGTGTCGCAAGTCAATTTCCCAGTTATCAGGGCTAATCAATGCTTGGTTCTGCACGCCGTGGGTATACTGCCATTTAAGACCGTCAGGGGCATGGAATCCTTCCAGTGGTTTCCCGTTTTCAGGCGTATAATCATTCCAGTACTTTTTGATCGGAATCCAAAAATCTCGTAGGCCTTCATCATAGGCATTTCCGTTCTGGACAATCAGTGCCTCGACGCGTTCAGGGTATTTATGCGCTATTCGATAGCCGATTGGCGCGCCATAGTCCATGAGGTAAATACTGAATTTTTCTACTTCCATTTTTTCAAGGAAGCCCTCTACTATCTTAGCCATATTTTCAAAAGTGTACTCGAAATCAGCCATGGCGGGTTGTTCACTCCTTCCGAAGCCAGGATAATCAGGCGCTAGTAAGTGATATTCATCCCCCAAATCGACCATTAAGTTTCGAAACATGTGACTAGACGTTGGATACCCATGTAGTAATAGAATCGTCGGGGCATCTTTGCTGCCAGCTTCTCGGTAAAAGATATCAACACCATTTACCTCCACTGTTTTATGTTGAATGGCTACTTCATTTCCTGTTGATCCATTTGCCGCCTTGGCAAAAGGTAATGGTAGGATACCAATGAACAATACAAAAGCGATTAAAAAACGTATTACTGGGTTACTTGTTTGAGATTTCATTGCTAAGTATTTAGGTGGTTAATAATTTAAATTTCGCTCAGCGGAGGTCCAGCACTAAGCTGACACTTCTTCCTCCGCATAAGCTATTGAATAATGAATCGGGCTATTCTTTCTAAGTTTAGACATAAGCTTACCGGTTCAGGCTGGGTAGCTAGAATAATGCTAATGCTCACTTTTGATTTTGTGGAAACTATACTCGAGAGATCAACAACTGATGCTAAAGGTCTATTTCTTCGCCTTAGCCGTGCTCAATGCATTGGCTAATTCTTCCGTAGTATATACATGACTGGCGATCATTCTGAAGTTGGTTTGTGCGGCTTGATTACCGTCCAATCCAGGTAATTTGGCAGAGGCTGTAGCGTCTCCAACAATGGCTACTTCAAAGCCATCTTCTATCAATTCTCGCATATGGGCTTCCACACAAAGGTTACCTGACATACCTGCTAATATCACTTTGTCAACTTTCTGCTTTCTCAATTGTAAGCTCAAATCGTTTTGCTCAGGGCCAAATATTTTATGAGGGCCTACGACTGTGACCGTCTTTTTCTCAATGTATTTTTTATAAATCGGCAGAAAGTCTGCGCCAGAATTGGTAAAACCATCACTTGACAGCTGATCCTTACGATCAAACATATCGATCTTATGCATCAAGGCTTCCAATGCACCTTCGAATTCCCATTGGTGGTCATGTGGGTAATAGTAGTGGGGAGAGACGAAAACAGATAAGTTATTCTCTTCTGCTAATTTGAAAATCGTTTCTAGGTTAGCTACCGTGTTATTCTCTTTTACGCTTTCTCCAACAGCACCCCAGGCTACACCATCTGGACTTAGGAAATCTACTTGGGGATCAGTAATTACTATGGCGGTATACTCGTCGATTACAAAACCAGGATCGGGTAATTGCTGTCTCTTATACACATCTCCGAGCCCACGAGACCGAGGCTGATCTC
>CAJXUM010001020.1 GCA_913060855.1 uncultured Lewinella sp.
AGATCAGCCTCGGTCTCGTGGGCTCGGAGATGTGTATAAGAGACAGACCCAAACATGCTCGTAGGAATGTAAATTAAGATTGAACCCTTCCTTACACCTCATGTATCCGATAAGTTCGATACCCATATAAGCCAACCACCATGAAACAAATCATCGGTAAAACAAAAGAGAAATTCACTTCGGGCACACCCAAAATCAGGGTGTCAGCATAACCGGAGCCGCCTATGTCTAAAATCATGCCTTGTGCCGTCGGCATAATTGCTCCACCAACAATCGCCATGATTAAAAAGGCAGCACCATACTTTGCATCTTCTCCCATACCTTCCAGTGCTATGCCATAAATGGTAGGAAACATCAAAGACATACAGAAAGAAATCATCACCAGGCTATACAAGCCCATCATCCCTTCGACAAAAATAGCTCCCAGTGTAAATACAATCGCTAACAAAGCAAAATACATCATCAATTTTCCGGAATTGACATAGCGTAACAAAAAAGTACAAACCCAACGACCGATTAAAAAGATACCCAAAGCCGTCATCGCATAGGGAACCGCAGAGCGATTATCAATCCCTAAAGTTTCGGCATACTGATAGATGTAGGTCCAACACATTATCTGTGCGCCCACATAAAACATCTGGGCAATCACTCCCTCTCTGAATTTTGCTTGCTGGAAGATTCTTCTTATCGCCGTACCAATGCTTTCACCGGTATCTGTCTCATTGTTTTCTGGCATTTTCACTACAGCGATTAATACAAAAATTCCAATCACGGCTAAGCCTAAAATGACATAAGGATTTCTTATCACCATTAGGTCAGCACTTCTTATTCCTGCTTTAGCCCCTGCTGATAAAGTGTCATAAATGGCGTTGCCATTTGCATCCAAATCATCCGATTGTAAAGAACCCAAGATGAAATTTTGAGCGGCATATAAACCCGCCAATGCACCAATAGGGTTGAATGCCTGTGCCAGGTTGAGCCTTTGCGTAGCGGTTTCTTGTGGGCCCATGGATAAAATATAAGGATTGGCAGTAGTTTCTAAAAAGGCTAAACCAAAAGTCAAGATATACAAGGCCAACAAAAAGAAGACAAACTGCTCATAAGCCGCTGCCGGGTAGAATAATAAGGCACCCAATGCGTATAAAGCCAAGCCTAATAAAATTCCTTTTTTATAGGAATATCTTTTCGCAAATATTGCAGCAGGTAAGGCCATGGTGAAATATCCCCCATAAAAGGCCATCTGCACCCAGGAGGCTTGTACATTATTTAATTCCAAGACCTTCTTAAAAGCAGAAACCATCGGATTGGTGATATCATTGGCAAAACCCCAAAGGGCAAAAAGGCTGGTAATCAAGACAAACGGTAATAATAGGTCCTTTGGGACAACGGAAGGGGATTTAGGTTTAGTCATTTTATTGGATTAAATATTATTTGATAACAATTATTGATGAAAATGTAAGTCGCTTATTGAATGAACCATTGCAGTTTTCTGAACTCCGGTTTTTCTCCTTTCCAATCAGCCCCTAAATATGTTTTTTCAATTTCACCGTCCGCCTTCTGTGTTAAACTTTCATTTGCACTAAGCTTAAACGCTTTAATTTCGGTCCAGTCAGGTAATTTTTCTCCAAGGGCGTTTTGAAAGTCTTCTGCCGACAAAACAATATTTTGCCAATCGGATCCTCCCTTAAGCTGAATTTCTTTCGCAAAACCATCTACTCCAACCACCAATTTATTTGGTTCTGCTGAACGGGTCTTAAACGCTAACTTTGCATTTACAGGAGCCTTCCATTTATCGTTGTACAGTTTGTGGGTGATAAGTTCCCATTTTTTGGGTTTGTAGACAAACCAATCTTTTTCCCAACCCGCTTCAAAAGTTTCAATCATACGCGATGGTTTCATTGTTGTTTTGACTCCTGCTGTTTTGAGCTGTTCCGATGTAGCCACCTGAACAGGAGAGGACAGGTTGAAAGTTTCCGTCGTATAAATTCGATAATAATACCCTGCTCCTGTTATGGGTTCATCTAATGGGTAACGCACATTTGCATAAGCCCAAAGCTGCTTGTCGGTACTAAGCAAAGGTAAATCTGCTGTCCAGGTATTGCCATTCTTTGTGGCTTTAGCATGATGCCAGAAACGGTTTATTCTATTCTCCCTATCCGAAATATCTCCAACCTTCTCACCTTGTTGCGTATAATAAATGTCAACCTCAAGTATGGGTTTTGATGGATCAGCCTTCACCGTGAAAGAGGGTATCCCACTTGTGGTTTTCAATTGTAGTGTAGTAGTTGGGGTTTCAGGATAAATAAATGTTCCTTTTAAATACTGGTCAAACCAAAGTAATCCCGTTACTTCTGCTTCTCCGTTATCCTGATGATTGTGGTGGGGTGCACTAACAACCCGCCAGTCATCCGTTTTGATCAGGCTCGCTGCTGTCGGAACATCTTTTAAATGCCCGTGAAAGTCGTTCGAGGGACTTAGGAAAATAGTTGGACAAGTGATCTCTTTTAAATAGACATCATCAGCTATCGTTTTTTGATACAGTGAATTTTCATTTTCATTGTCGCTAATGCCACCGCAAGAAGGGGCTGCTGCTTTGACACGGGAATCAGAAGCGGCCAATACCGTTAGCTTTCCGCCCATGGAATGGCCATAAATCCCCAATTTATCTGGATTCACCTGCGGTTGTTTTTCCAAAAAGGTTAAAGCACGGCGTGCCCCAACCGCAGACAAAAACCAAGGGTTATTACGTGGCGATGCTATGGTATCCAACGTCCACGGAGCCGCAGAGACTGCACCAAAGTTATTCTCAGGATTTCGACAAGGCGCATGATAGCCATCCACCGCTCCCCAGTCTGTGGTAATTTTATAGTCCGGATCATCTGTTTTGTTATCCCAAAATAGTTGTACAATATCAGGCGTAACTTTGTAGTCAGGGGCATTAATCCGCCCCGCCCAGGAAATGGAAACGGTAGCATAGCCTCGCTTTCCATTGGTGAGCACGGCTCGATAATCGGCATACTGTCCACCGCCATGAATTTGTACCAAACCGGGCAGATTGGTAGCTTCCTTTGGGTAGCCATAAATGGCGGCCATCATCGCTTTTTTACCTTTAAAAATTCCGATGCGGTAACGAAGGACTTGCAGGACAACACCCTCCTCTTCCCACTCCTGCAGCACCTCGATATCAAGGGGTTCTTTGCGTGGGTCAAAGTCTTTCCAAAGTTCCTCCAAAGTCTGAGGGGCCTTACCCTTTTCCAATGGACTGAAAGTTTCCTGGGTTGAGTTTTGTTGGCAGGAAAAAAGTAGGGAAATGAATGTAAGTAGTAATAAGTCTGTCTCTTATACACATCTGACGCTGCCGACGAAGAGGATAGTGT
>CAJXUM010001021.1 GCA_913060855.1 uncultured Lewinella sp.
TCCTCCTCGTCGGCAGCGTCAGATGTGTATAAGAGACAGGAATGAGATCGATCAAATATTTGCGCGCGAACTGGTGGGTCAACCCAAGGCTGTAAAGGCACTAGCCGATGTGGTGCATTTGCTCAAGGCCAAACTCAACAACAGCAGTGAGCCGATCTGCTCTTTACTATTTGTAGGGCCTACAGGTGTCGGCAAAACTCATGCTGCGAAAGTACTAGCCCAATACCTTACCGGTAACGAGCAACACTTGATCCGCTTCGACATGAATGAATTCATTGATGAAGGAGCAGCAGAACGATTGATTGGTAATTATGCCAACCCTGAAGGCCAGCTCACCAGTGAAATTCGCTATCGTCCCTTTGGTATTTTGCTATTAGATGAAATTGAGAAAGCCCATCCCAAAGTCCATGATTTATTATTGCAGGTATTGGATGCCGGGCGATTGACCGATAGCTTGGGGCGAACGGTGGACTTTAGCAATATCATCATTATTATGACCTCCAATTTAGGGGCGGAGGAAGTAAATCGGCAATTGGGATTTGGGGCAAAAGACCAGCAAGATGAGTCGATCATTCTTCGATCTGTAGAAGCCCACTTCAGGCCTGAATTTGTCAATAGAATTAAAAAAATAGTATTCTTTAATCCCCTGCAACAGGAGCATATTCTAGGTATTGCACAGCTCCAAATTAGGGAATTATTGCAGCGAGATGGTTTCGTCCGACGTACTACTATTCTGAATATTTCGCAGAAGGCGCTGGAATGGGTGGCACACCGTGGATTTCATGCCCGCATGGGTGGACGCGCCTTAAAACGGCAAATTGAACGAGACCTGACCTCTTTGTCGGCCGAGCAATTGATCTCTGCCTATCACAACAATCCTATTCTATTTGATATCGATCTGAAGGATGAACACCTTCATCCACAAATCAATACACTAGAGTTTGTCAATTCGATGGAGGAAGGTTGGCTCCCTCCCCTACCCAAGGCGGGTGAAGGAGTACGCTTCTATGGCAAATTATTGACCCGCATCGAGAAGCTCGAGACCGATATCAATGACTTAGAGAAATACCTCCCTCCACGTCAAGAAAATATGATTATTATCGGGGAGGGCACTTTGGATTGGCAGTACTATGGCTTCAAGACAAAAGTAAGTGAGATCAAGGAGATGATCCAGACGATTATGCTCGGTTTTAGCGACAAGTATTATATCGAAAGTCCGGCCAACCCGCTCCGCCTCAAACCTGCTGTAAAACCTAGGAAAGACTGGTCCAAAGGTGTGCGGGAGAATTTCAAAGATCGACTCTTTCAAAAAGAGGCCTTACAGGAAATTAGTGAAGCCTATCAATATGCAACGGCTCAATTTGACAACCTCAAGTCGGAATTTATTAACAACTTCCTAAAAGTGGCTTTTTTGTTAATCAGTGGAAAGGGCTTCCTTCGCCGAGAAACGGAACAAATCAGCCTGCGGTTTGAATCTTGTATTACCGGCCTAGGCGAAGCAGAGACGGTATCTTTATGCCTGTTGTATGCCAATCTGTTGAGCCTTTTAGACGTACATTACGAATTGAGTGCCGATAAAAAAAGTATCCATGCAGAAGGTTATTCCTTGGTAGATATTTTGCGGGCCGAAGAGGGAATTCAATTGTATTACGTTGCGCATCAGAACCCACTACCCATCCGAATGTGGATAGAAAAAGACCAAAGGCCAATCTCGAGTAAGGCAAGTTATAAAGTAATCCGTATTTTTGATGGTTCAAACACCATGACTGACCTACGATCGGGTTTTTCTAATGCGGTGAACATTACAGCAGAAGAATTTAAGCTTTTGGTGTATGCGGGATTTCCCGAGGAACTTCGACAAACATTGCTCTAATTTATGAATCAACTGGAAACTTTTCGCGATATAAAAACTTTCATCTTTGACGTAGATGGCGTCATAACCAATAGCGAATTGATCGTTTTTGAAGATGGAAAACTCTTGCGAAAGATGAGCATTAGAGATGGTTTTGCTTTAAAAATGGCTATCAACGCAGGATATCGAGTGGCAGTGATTACGGGTGGGAAATCCGAGGGGGTCAAAAATAGGCTAGCCGCGCTGGGTATTCAAGATATTTATACGAATGCCCAAGACAAGCTGGAAGCCTATGAAGATTATATCTATACCTTTGAACTAGATGAGAATAAAATCCTGTACATGGGAGACGATGTTCCCGATTACCCCGTCATGCGAAGAGTTGGTTTTCCAACCTGCCCCAAAGATGCAGCCGTTGAAATCATTCAGTTGTCCCAATATATATCGCCTTATGAAGGAGGAGCTGGTTGTGTGAGAGATGTGATCGAAAAGGTATTAAAATTGAACGGCGAATGGCCCATTAAATCGGGCTATGAAGACGAGGAAGAATAGACATTCATAACTAAACTTTAGAAAGGAGCTACATGCCGCTACTGCAATTGATACGCTGGCCGAATCTACTCATTGTGGCATTAACCCAAGTATTGATTTTCAATCGGGTGTTAATTCCCAGTTTTGGACAGTACAATATCAACCATTCGCTAAGCCGTGATCACTTTTTCCTATTAGTGATCGTTACTCTCTTGCTGACTGCAGGGGGGTATATTATCAATGATATTTACGACCGGGAAGTAGATAAGATCGACAAGCCCGATAGAGTAATCATTGGAAAGTCTATCGATTTGGCTACGGCTTATTGGCTTTACTTTGTGGTACACTTAATCGGTTTCCTGCTTTCCCTCTATTTAGCTTTTGTAGTTGAAAAACCCGGTTACGTGGGCCTATTTCCGTTAGCCAGTACTGGACTTTACTTCTATTCTCGTTGGCTAAAACGTATGCCACTAATCGGAAATCTTCTCATTGCCTGCTATTGTAGTGGTGTAGCAGGCATCATTTGGTTTGCAGAGCGAGTAGCTTTTGCTGAATTAGCTATTTCTCCAGATACCTTTCAGAAAGTAACAGCGGTCCTATTGACTTATCTTCTATTTGCTTTTCTAACGACCCTCTTCCGAGAAATTATCAAAGACATGGAAGATCGAGACGGTGACGCAAAGGGGGACTTCAATACAATAGCTGTCGCTTGGGGCTTAAGTGTGAGTCGACAAATTGTATTTGGCATTGGCGTATTGCTGTTGTTCTTTTTAGTAGTGGCAGCTTGGTTTTTCTGGCAACACTTAGCGGATCCCTTCTCCGGGACCGTACTTTTGGTCCTTGCTTTGCCCATGTTTTTTCTATTGTGGAAGCTTTATTATGCGGACACTAAACAGCAATTCCATCAAATTAGTCAATGGTCTAAATTGCTGATGCTTCTGTCTCTTATACACATCTCCGAGCCCACGAGACCGAGGCTGATCTCGTA
>CAJXUM010001022.1 GCA_913060855.1 uncultured Lewinella sp.
AGATCAGCCTCGGTCTCGTGGGCTCGGAGATGTGTATAAGAGACAGATTTATTAGTTCATCGACTTTAATTTTTTCAATATTTAGTTTTTCTCTTTGTACAACAGAATAGTTGAGCAGGTCATCTATAAGTGTAGACATTTCTTTTGTCCCGGCAATGATAAAATCGAAATACTCCTTTTCTTCAACACTTAATCGATCGCTTATCCGCCTCGACAATAATTGACTAAAACTCACCACATTACGAAGCGGTGATTTCAAATCATGAGAAGCGATGTAGGCAAAATTTTCAAGCTGAAGATTGTAGGTAATATATTTTTCTAAGACCTGGTTCTTGTTCTGAATAATCCGATTACTCTGATTTCGTTTATACAGGTAAACTGAGATAACGCCAGAAGACAACAATGTCATAATGATCAAGCCAATTAGTAATTGGATGTTTTTCCGCTGTTCCTGCTGTCGCTCTTCGAGGTACTGTACTCTTTGTTCATAAATTTCATTTTGATATTTGGCCTCAATTTCTAGTGTAATGGCCAGTTTTTCTTCTTTGGCACTACTGTCTCGAATAGCCAAATGGTGTAGCAAATGATCAAAAGCTTTCGGATAATCACCTTGGGCTGCTACCGCCTGAGAAAGATGGAAGGCTGCTGTTTGCTCATGTCGTAAATTGAAAATATCCCTCGATAGTTGCATCGCACTATCAGCATAGGCTACCGCTTCATTTAGCTTGTTGGTAAGCCTAGATATCTCCGAGAGCTTATTCAAACCATCCGCCAGTAATATAGGAAAATCGCGTTCGGAAGCTACCGCTACAGCCTCCATCCCCAGCGCTTCTGCCTCTTCGTATTTTTGCTGTTCCATCTTCATTTCTAGAAAGTGCAGCAAAGAATGGATCCTAGATTCGTAATCTCCAGTCTGTCTTTGTAGTACCAACGCTTTTTGATAGTATTCCTCTGCCTTGTCATATTCTCCCAGCTTAGCGGCCGATCGAGCCAAGTCATCCATATATTGCGAGGGGATAAACTTGATACCGTATTCTTCAGCCAATTCAATGGCTTCTTTTTGATAGGTAAAAGCCTTTTCATACTCTTCCAAACCAAAATAGGAGTATCCCAAATTGGCCAACATTAAGGCCTTGAGTGAAATTTTACGTTCATCCATCACCTTCGCATCAAATAGCGCAATTGCTTCGTGAAAATAGGGTACGCTAATATTATAATTTCCTTGTGTATTGGCCACTAAGCCTATATTATTGATACTTGCAGCCTGGGTGTAATAATCCTCAATTTGCTTAGCCACTTGAATAGCTTTTTCATAATAATACACGCAAGTGTCTGGTGGGGAGCCCGTCTTGAGGTGGCCGTTGCCGATGTTCTTCAAAGCCACTGCTAATCCCTGTTTGTAATGAGATTCTGTAGCTAATGCCCTGGCTTGCTGGGCGTACTCGATCATCTTTGCCAAGGAAACTCGACGGTAAGCATAACTAATTTCATTCAATCGATCGACCTTTTGTCGTGGATCGACCATTCCATCTAGTAGATGAACTAAACTATCAATAGTCTCTTCGTAAGTTTGGGCCCAACTATTAGCGGGAGTAGCGAGAAATGCCCCTAGAAGGAATAACAATACTATTATTGAACGACACTTGATAGCCTTTAAAGTTTTAGGCCATTTGATATTCATATCCCAAATTTGGACAAAAAATAGGGTTAATACTTTTGCGGAGAACAAAAATCAGTAAAGTTGTTTTAAACAGTCAGGAGGTGATGCAAGGTGCTCCAAACTCATGACCAAAGCCTCGTTCTATGATTGGCTCGGTGCAGGTTTGGGCAGGGGAAATTAGTCGAGATTGAGTGCTAAAAAGGAATAGTTCCCTTAAACTTTCTTCCCCAAATATAAAAAAAGAGGTACACTTGCAATTATTGGTTAAGAATTAGAAAGGCGGTGATTATCCACAAATATAATTTAATGTTTATAATATTTCAAACTATTCCTGGCGAGCATACACTACCAAGAATGCCGGTTTAAGTCGTAACTTTTTCACAATAGACCAAGCAAAAACACGATATGTCTACTAAGGAGGCTTTAATTATTTTTATCAGAAATCCAGAGTTGGGTAAAGTCAAAACAAGATTGGCACAGCGCCTGGGAGATGAAAAAACACTACAAATTTATGAGGCTTTACTAGGCCATACTCGAAAAATAGCACTACGCCTGAATGTTAGCAGATGGCTTTTTTATTCTCATTTTATCGATTTAGAAGATAACTGGTCTAATGAGGCCTTTCTAAAGCGATTGCAAGTCGAAGGAGATTTGGGACAAAAAATACGCTCTGGCTTCGAACAGGCCTTTCAGGAACATGATAAGGTATTGATTATTGGGAGTGATTGTGCTAGCCTTACGGCCCAAATCGTGCAGGATGGTTTTGATGCACTTGACCGCGATGATTTTGTCCTGGGACCAGCCTTAGATGGAGGCTATTACCTATTGGGAATGCGCCAATACACCGCTAGTCTCTTTGAGGGTATTCCTTGGAGCACAGAAGAAGTCGCCAAACTTACTTTGGCCAAAATCGAAGCCATGGGAGCTAGTTGTCACTTGCTACCCGCCTTATCCGACATAGATTACGCAGAAGATTGGGAAAAATATGGCTGGGAACTCTAAGCAACGGCTGTCAGCTCTTCTGAAGCTTTATAAGGTAGTCGGATAATGAACTCCGTGAATTGATCCACTTCACTCTCCACTTCCAACTGTCCGCCCAACCCCTGTACAATGATGTCGTAGCTAATAGAAAGACCTAGGCCGGAATTACCATCACCGGTGGGTTTGGTCGTAAAGAAAGGAGTGAAGATTTTCTCCATCACCGCTTTGGGAATGCCAGGGCCATTGTCTCGAATTCGAAGGAATAATTGATCATCCTTCTTTTGAGTGCTTAACTTGATTTGCGGCGAAAAGTCAGCCCCCTTTGTCGTTTGCTTCTTGTTGAGCGCATAACACGCATTGTTGATGATATTCAGAATCACCCGGCTCAAATCCTGTGGGATAACTTTGATCATCGGTAGGTCCTCCTCCAACTGAGTTTTAATATCGACGCTAAAAGTAGTGTGCAGTGCACGATATCCATGATAAGCCAGATTCATATTATCAGCGACCAAGGTATTCACATCGGTCATTTGTGGCACTCCCTTGTCGCCTCGGGCGTGTTCCATCATGCTATTGATAATTCGATCTGCTCGTTGGCCATTCGTCAGTATATCTAGGGCATTCTGCTTGAGATCTGTGATAATCTCGAGCCCCAACTCATAATCATCGGCCGCTAACTTTTCTTTGTTTCCCGTTAGGGTTTCGGCCAGTTCTTCACTCAATTC
>CAJXUM010001023.1 GCA_913060855.1 uncultured Lewinella sp.
CGGCAGCGTCAGATGTGTATAAGAGACAGGTCGAGCCCTAGTAGCACAGACCGTCGAAAAATGGGGTAGAATCGATGCCTTGGTCAATAATGCAGGGACCACTCAATTCTGCTCTTATGCCGACCTAGAGGGCTTGACAAAAGAAGATTTTTTAAGCCTGTATGAAGTCAATGTTGTCGGTGCTTACCAAGTGACTCGAGCCGCAGTACCCTATCTGAAGAAGGCGGCTGATGGTGCCATTGTTAATACCTCGTCTATTAGCGCTATTTCGGGTGTCGGTAGTTCGATCGCCTATGCCTCTTCCAAAGGAGCCTTGTCGACTATGACGCTATCGCTGGCCCACGCCCTCGCGCCCGATATCCGGGTCAATGCCGTCTGCCCCGGCTTTATCCAAGGCCGATGGACCAAGCATTTTTTGGGAGAGCAATACGATGCAGTGAATGAGATCATTTCCAACGCCAGTTTGTTGGGCCGTACTACTGTCCCCGCAGACATCGCCAATAGCATCGTTTTTCTGATTGAAAAAGCAGGAATGATGACCGGGCAAATCTTAACTGTAGACGGAGGTAAGTTGGTGAATGAGTCTGTTTTTTAGCAGAGACTATCCTCAATCTGTAGTGATTTTTCATATGAAGCCGGTAGGTGGAATGTGCGCCGTCATGGCCTTTTTTCTGCCTTCCGACTTCGCACTTCCGATTTCACCCAACACCATAAGCTAGAAAATAATGCTTCAGAAGACGGAAGTATTTTACCTAACACTGATGCTCAATCCGACCCCGCGACCACCGCCGTCTCTCCCAAGCCTTCCGGACCCATTGATAGATAGCCACCATCTACTGGAAGGCTAGCCCCTGTGATGAAGGAAGCATCATCACTCAATAAAAATAAGGTAGGACGGGCAATCTCTATTGGCTCCGCCATACGATCAAGCATGTGGTATTTGGCCCAAATGGGTTCCCATTTTTCACGTCCGCCTCCGTCCATGTCGGCGGCTTTGTAGGTTTCATTGGTCCAAGTCCAGGCCGGAGCGATGCTATTGACGCGAATGTTGTGTGGCGCGAGATCTAGCGCTTGGCACTTGGTCAATTGTTCGACGGCTCCCTTGGAAGTGTTATAGGTCCAGCGGTCTTTCTGAGCGATATGGGCAGATATGCTTGATATATTGACAATAGATCCACCTCCGGCAGCCTTCATATGGGGGTAGGCATGCTGTACCATCCTGGCGTAAGCCAAAGGACCAGCGCTGAAACTCCGCATCCAGTCTTTGGTGCTGGCATTTACACTTTGGGCGGTGAAAGCAAAGGCATTATTAACCAAATAATGAAGCCTTCCATAGCGGGCTATCGTTTCTGCAATGGCCGCTTTGCAAAAGTCCTCGTCGGCCATATCTCCTTGCAGGCAGATACTCTGGTAGCCCGCTGCTTCATCCTGTTGCTGTACTTCAGCTCCTCGATTGCTAATATCGGTGAAGAGCACTTGGCCTCCTTCCTTGCAAAATTCTTCTACAATGGCCCGACCAAGGCCTGCCGCACCTCCAGTAATGATAGCTATTTTACCTTTGAATCTATTGGGGATAGGTCTGTGTTGGATGGGTCGAAATGCATGCTCCATAATCTTATGTTTAGTTAGGTATAGGTTGTTTGTTTTCTCAAAGTACAGCAAATCCATATTTTGTGCCTACTTCCACGCAGAAGTTGTTCTATGAAGCTTACTTTTGATATCATTTTTCAAACAACTTCAGTAATAGACAGCACGTTTACCTTGTATATATGAAATACATCACGACTTTCTGGCTGATATTCAGCATTACTATTTTGGGACATACACAATCTTATCACGAAGACCATACGGTTTTTGGGGTGAACAAAGAGGCGCCTCATGCCCATTCTTTCCCATTTGAAAAAGAAGAACTCGCTAGAAACTTTGATAGGGAACATTCCACTTGGTTTCAATCGCTGAATGGTGACTGGAAGTTTAACTGGGTACGCCAACCCAAAGATAAACCCGCGGATTTTCATCAAGTAGATTTTGACGATTCCGATTGGGGCCTTTTCCCCGTTCCCGCCAATTGGGAGGTACATGGACTCGACTACCCGATCTACTTAGATGAGAAGTATCCCTTTACGACAACCTGGCCCAAGGTCCCTGCTGACTATAATCCAGTCGGTTCCTATCGTAGGACGTTTACGGTAGATGAAAGTTGGACGGAACGTGAGGTGTTCCTGTATTTCGGCGCTGTGAAATCGGCTTTGTACGTGTGGGTGAATGGCGAAAAGGTAGGCTATTCTCAAGGCTCGAAAACGCCAGCGGAATTTAACATTAGCTCATTCATACACCCAGGTGAAAATACCTTAGCCATCCAAATCTATCGTTGGAGCGATGCCAGCTACATAGAAAGTCAGGATATGTTGCGCCTATCGGGGATTGAGCGGGAGGTGTATCTCTATGCGAGCCCGAAAGCCCATATTCGAGACTTCTTTGTGAAAGCTGATTTGGATGAAGCCTATCAAGATGGGCATTTGTCGGTGGAAGTGGCGGTTAAGAATGCGGATAAAAAGAAGGCGAAGCTGAGCCTAGAACTGAGTCTTTTTGATTCACCAGCTGCCAAAGCGCCGCTACTTACTAGTTCCCAATCCCTTAAACTCAAGGGAGAAACTGAAACGACGCTTAGTTTCGCTCATGACCTGCAAAAGCCCAAAAAGTGGAGCGCCGAATCCCCGCACTTGTATTACTTGGAAATTAAACTGCTGGATGAGAAAACAGGTGAATTACTAGAGATTATCAATGATGAAATAGGCTTCCGTCAGGTGGAAATCAAGGATGGCCAGCTTCTTGTCAATGGTAAAGCCATTTATATCCGAGGCGTAGATCGACATGAGACTGATCCTTTGACAGGGCACGTTATTAGCAAAGCTTCCATGCTGAAAGATATTCAGCTCATGAAGCAACATAACATCAATGCCGTACGCAGTGCCCATTATCCCAATCACCCCGATTGGTATGACCTCTGTGATAAATATGGATTGTACGTTGTGGATGAAGCCAATATAGAAAGTCATCCCTTGGCCAATTCGGAAGATACCCAGATTGGAAATGAAATGAGCTGGCTACCTGCACACCTGGATCGAACCCAGCGCATGTTTCATCGGGATAAAAATCATCCTTCCATTATTATTTGGTCACTCGGTAATGAAGCAGGGCATGGCAAAATATTTGAAAAAACTTACCAATGGTTGAAAGACAATGATGGGACTCGCCCCGTTCAATATGAACCCGCTGAGGAAGCGGGTTATACCGATATTTTCTGCCCCATGTATCCTGTCTCTTATACACATCTGACGCTGCCGACGAAGAGGATAGTGTAG
>CAJXUM010001024.1 GCA_913060855.1 uncultured Lewinella sp.
GAGATCAGCCTCGGTCTCGTGGGCTCGGAGATGTGTATAAGAGACAGGTATAGGACAGAGGTTGGGATACAATTTGTGGAACAATAGATAGCCTACAAAAGCGAGAGGAGAGATATACCACTAATCGAATTACCACCGCGGCCTTATCTGTCCTCTCACTTCTGTCCTCTGTGTTCTCTTATAAGCTAGTTCACAATCAATTTTTGGGTCTGAATTCCTCCCACTTGTACAAAGTAAATTCCTTTTTGCCAGCGAGATACATCGAGGTATTTTCGTCCTCCCGTAGCTCGAAAGTAATCTACCCGTCTACCTAAGAAGTCAAAAATTTCAATATTGACATAGACGCCCCCTTCCCATTCAATGGTTAAGACATCCTGGGCCGGGTTCGGATATATATGCAGGCTGTATTGCTTCATGAGATCGCTGGTTGGTAACAGGATACCACAAAGGGTGGAATCAGGCTCCAATTCAATCCAACCTTTACTTGACAGGTCCCGATCTGCAAAGGCGGAGTAATCAGTAGGGTAGCGATCGATTCTAAAGGTTAAGTTGGCATTTAGCGCCAACTCGGTACCCTGTGTCACCGGAATACCTCCCTGCAAAGGTGTCTTGTATTCCCAAACAATTTCGTTGTTGGGCGTGAGTTCAAAACTATAGCCATTTCTACCCCCACAAATGAGCGTATTATTGTTGGGTAGAAATTGTACGCTCGAAAGGCCTGTAGAATAAAGTGCCTGAGTATCCGGATGTGTAATCGTTACATCAAAGACCGCAGGACCAAATTGTCCATCAAAACGGAGATAACTCCAAGAATACATATCCCAACTCGGTCGTAAAGTATTTACCGTTGAGAAATCTGGCCCAGCTTGGTTATTGAATACGGCAATTTTTCCGTACTGCGGATGAGCCAGGTCGACAAAATCAAGGACCCAATGTGCATCATGATTATTGAATAATTGCTGATCTTCAGCCGTTCCGGCATCATAAACTTGTGGATTGCCCCATCTGAATAAAAAATTGCCACCGACACCTCCGAGCCCCCCAATGTTGCTAGCTGCCTGGCTAGGGGAGGTAGAGTGATCGATGATATAGATTTCGCTGAGAAAAGGGGTGCTAAGCAGAATTTGCTTCAAATCAGGATTGTAATCTATTGAATTACAGTGCAGCCAGTCGGCGCTTCCGTCATCGTCAAAATTAATGTTTAGTAAACCTGGGTTGTCTGCCACTACGCCGAAGTTGTCTTTGGTGTCATCAAAATCCTGAATAAGATGGTCCCAAAAATGCCATTCCCAAACAATTTCATCTGTTTCTGGATTGACCTCGATGACATAATCCGGCCAGAGTTCGTCGGTGTCTAAAAGAGAAGGATCCCTACCTGCTTGGATAGCTTCTTCTCTAGTTTTTAGCTCCCATACGATCATTAATACATTGCCATTGGGGATCATTTCCACGTCATGGTGCAATCGGGCAGTATCGTTATTGAGGGTATAAGACCATTCTAGATTGTTATCCCAATCTCTAATCTCGACGATAGCTCCTCCACCTCCTGCCCAGATGGCATCATTTACCACCGTGGAGGCCCGCTTTGTCTTCAATAGACGACCATCATCGAGGAGGTAGGCGGTATTACCCGGACGATATTGCAGGCTGTCTTCCCAAACGTTGACAATTTCACCACAGTTATCGAGCAGATAAACATGGGGCTGATTATGCGGATAAATCAAATTGTAACCATCATAGGTGAATGCGGGATCATAAGAGAGGAGACCTACCGTGTTTTGCCCCACCAATAAAATAGGAAACAGGGCAATCAGAAAGAGGAACTTATTTTTCATACGAGTATACTTTTGAACAGAAGACTGTTCAGTTTGCAAAGCACAAAGATACTATTCGACTCCTAGAAATTGAAGGAAAAATGTGTTGCCTAGTCTGATCGACAGCTGCATTACATTTCTGTATATTTATGGCAAGCCGTGCGCTTGATATAAAGCACTTTTAATGTTATCTTGCTTTCGATAATTTTTTTTCATCGTGCCCAGCTTACCGCTTTTAAATTGGTAAGAGGGATTGTAAAAGAACAATAGATGTACGCGGATATACAAATCAAGAGAGATATTTACGATACAGAAGAACACCAAATGCTACGTGAAACTGTACGAGAGTACCTGAAAAAGCATGTGCTACCGTACCGGGAAGAGTGGGAGGAAAATAGCTATTGTTCTAGAGAAGCTTGGTTGAAGGCCGGAGAATTGGGATTGTTAAATATTAGTCTTTCGGAAAAATACGGTGGTGGTGGATTAGATTTCTCTTTTAGTGCATTGATCATAGAGGAAATGGCTAGGGTATTTGCTGACTCTCCTGGCATTTCTATGCATTCGGATATCGTGGGGCCTTATATTGAGCAATATGGGACAGAGGAAGTGAAGCAGAAATACTTGCCAAAAATGGCGACAGGTGAGTTAATTGGCTCCTTGGCAATGACCGAACCTAGTACAGGTAGTGACTTACAAGCCATTAAAACGAATGCTGTTGACAAGGGCGATTATTGGTTGTTGAATGGTTCGAAAACTTTCATCACGATCGGTTATACTTCTGATTTTAGTATTGTAGCCTGTAAAACCCGACCGGGCACCCCCCAGCAAGGGATTAGCCTACTAGTAGTCGATGCAGCATGGGATGGTTTTTCAAAAGGTAAACCCTTCAAGAAAATTGGACTGAAAACGAGTGATACCTGCGAGTTGTTTTTTGAAGATGTCAAAGTGCCTAAGGGCAATATTCTGGGCGAAGAAGGTAAAGGCTTTATTTATATGATGACCGAGTTACCTCGGGAACGATTGACTATTGCCTTGCAAGCTATTGGCGCTTGCGAAGGAGCGATTGAAGATGCAATTACTTATACTAGTGAAAGGACCGCTTTCGGACAGGCGGTTGCTGGCTTTCAAAATACGCAGTTTAAGATGGCAGAAATGGCTACAAAACTGCAAATCCACCAAGTATTTATTGATAAATGTACCGCTCTCTTGGCGGAGCATAAGTTGACAGCTGAGCAAGCTTCAATGGCTAAATATTCAACTACTGATGTACAATTTGAAATTCTTGATACCTGCCTCCAACTTCATGGTGGTTATGGCTATATCTGGGAATATCCTATTGCCAGGGCTTTTGCTGATAGCCGGGTCGCCAGAATATATGGAGGTACTAATGAAATCATGAAAGTAATGATTGCTAGACGATTGTTTAGTGGTTATTTTGCGGCTATGAAAGCTAAGCGCAAGGCGGCGATGGCAAAAGGCCATTAAGACAGCAGGATAAATATCTGTCTCTTATACACATCTGACGCTGCCGACGAAGAGG
>CAJXUM010001025.1 GCA_913060855.1 uncultured Lewinella sp.
GATAACGACGAACACCCCGAAGTGCGCCAGTGACATTGTCACTCGATCGCTGGATGCCTTTTAATCCGCTAGGTGTCATGTACAACTTCTCTAGCATTTTCAAGCTATCCTGCATGGCTTTACCCGATTTCGCAATGGCTTTTTTAATCGTATCAGGTGCATTTACCAAGGCCTCGTTCACACGCTTAATTGTTTTGCCAGCCTCCTGCAATTGCTTATAGCCTGCTGTCGCCTTTTCGATGATAGCGTTATAGTCTTTGCCCATTTCTTCCCGGGCTTGTAGATCCGTCAAGCTTACATTTTTTCTAGGATCAGGATGGACGGTTACATCAGTAGAATCCTTTTGATCTCCATAAGATACGACTACTTTATAAACACCTGGCAATACGGAACCGCCAGATGGAGGATCAGCATCGGGGCGAGAGGGGCGATTCGAAGGAAAACTAACGCCATTGCGATTAAGGGGCCAAGACAGGCGATTCATACCTGCTTTCAACTCTCTTGAGAAATTACGGATGGTATCTCCATTCGTATCCATGATCACAAATTTGGCTTTTTTCTTTCCGCCTTTACCTTTTCCGCCAGCCTTCGGAGCCGAAGGTTCTCCTGCCGCTTTGGCTTTCTTTGCCTTTTTCTCATCTTTTTTCTCCTCCTTTTTTACCCATAGCGTCATCATCGCTCCTGAAGGGCGGTTATTGGCGCTATACTCTGCATCAGCAGCAAATCGAATACCTTGGAAGGAGCGGTAATTGGCCAAATAAGCGTCTGGTGCATCGAAGACCGCAAAGGGTTGCTCCAGCACCTCTCCTTTGGTCAAAGCTATTTCACGGAAAGGTCGAATATCATCAAGTACCCAAAATGCGCGGCCGAAAGTCGCCATAATGAGATCGTGGTCGCGCGGATGTATTTTCAAGTCTCTAGTACTCACTGAAGGAAAATCATGATTCCATTGATTCCAGTTCTCCCCACCGTCGATGGTGAAGTAAAGGCCGAAATCAGTACCCAGCCATAGTAAGTCAGCCGCAATAGGATCCTGCACGATAGAAAGCGCATGTCCCTTTACCTTTTTCTCATCAGCAATTTGCTTGAAGCTCCGGCCAAAATCAGCGGTGTGGTACACCATAGGACGCCAGTCATTTCGTCGATAATCATTGACGATAACGAAAGCTTCTCCTTTATTTTTCTGTGATAGTTCGATATAGGGAATCCAACTTCCTGCGGTCATTCCTGGCAATTTGCTACCTAAATTGGTCCATGTTTTTCCGCCATCTTGCGTAAGCTGTAGGTTTCCATCATCCGTTGTAACCCAGATTACATTCTTGTCTAGCGGACTAGGAGCAATGGCCAAGATCGTCGTATGATTTTCTGCACCTGTTGCATCTATCGTCAACCCGCCACTAATATGCTGCTTTTGCTTACTGGTATCATTGGTCGTCAAATCGGGAGAAAGGATAGTCCAGTTTTGGCCACAATCCGTGCTGTAATGCACAAATTGGCTGCCAAAATACACCCCACAATCGTTGAAAGGATCTTGCGCAATGGCTGCATTCCAATGAAAACGAAGTTTAACATCATCAGGGTGGACAGGCTTGATAAAGCGGGAGTCGCCCGTAGTGCGATCTACTAAGCCTACATTTCCTTGCTGAGACTGCGCATATACGTAGCGGCTATTGCCCGGCTTGAACATTAAATCAAATCCGTCACCAAAAAACACCTCTTGCCAATCGGAATTGGTAATACCGCCCGACTTCCATACTGAACTTGGACCGACCCAGGTACCATTATCTTGCATTCCGCCACCTATGTTGTATGGGATTTCCATGTCATAATTGACATGATACAATTGTGCCAAAGGAAGATTAGCAACAAAGCGCCAATTGGCTCCCCCGTCTCTAGAGATATTCAAACCTCCATCATTCCCTTCCATCAGTAGATTAGGATTATCGGGATGTATCCAAAGCGCATGATGATCAGGGTGAACACCATAATAAGGCAGGATTGTGGTGAAAGTCTTTCCACCATCTTCACTACGATCCACTAAGGAATGAAGATTATAGATTCTATTTTCATTTTTAGGATCGACAAATATATCGGCATAGTAGAAGGGTCGACCACCAATATTTTTGGTACTTACTAAGGACCATTTTTTTCCACCATCTGTCGATTTGTATAGTCCGTTTTCTTTTGCTTCTACTAGGGCGTATACAATGTTAGGTTTGGATGGAGCAAAGGCTAGACCAATTCGGCCTAAATTTCCTTTAGGTAATCCATCTTCATCAGTTCTTTTCACCCAATTCTTGCCACCGTCATGGGTCACATATAGCCCAGATCCTTCGCCCCCTGAATTGAAGGTCCAAGGTTTACGACCATATTCCCACATCGCAGCGATCAGTTTATTAGGATTGGCAGGATCAACGATCAAATCGGCACAACCCGTTTCTTCATTTACGTAGAGTACTTGCTCCCAGCTTTCCCCACCATCAGTCGTTCTGTAAATGCCCCGTTCTTTATTTGGGCCCCAGGCAGAACCTTGCGCTCCGACGTAGACCACATTGGGATTATCGCTGTGAATAATGATTCGATGGATGGTTTTGGTTTTCTCTAGGCCCATCAGCTTCCATGTTTGGCCACCATCCAGGCTTTTATATATCCCGGCTCCGCTGTTTGCCGAGTTTCGAGGATTTCCTTCTCCCGTTCCCACCCAAATCTCACTAGGGTTATTCTGATTAATCGCTACCGAACCGATTGACTGAACGGCTTCCTTATCGAATATGGGTTTCCAACTGATTCCTCCATTTTTAGAATGCCACACTCCTCCCGAAGCCGTACCAATGTAAATCACATCGGGATTAGCAACAATGGCATCTATCGAAGTGACTCGACCACTCATACCCGCAGGGCCAATATTTCGAGTTTTGATTCCCTCTAAATGTTTGATATCTATTTTTTGCGCAAAGGAAGAAAAGGCGACTGCCATGAGTAGGCATAGCAAGAGCAGAAATTTATGTTTCATACTAGTTCAAGTGTTTTGTACGTGATTGTATAGACGAGAAATTCTTGCATCAAATTTCCCAGTTGCCTAAAGTTAGACATAGCCAGAAGTTTTGCAAAAAAATATACTGCTTTCTTTACTTTTGGAAGGGAGATACGTGATCAACGCTATTCTATTCAAAACAGGGCTATTTTACTAGAAAGGGTGGCCAAAACTATAGCCATTGGAAGGGATAAACTAGTGACACATAATGGGGTCCTGAATAGCTTGCCAGAATTCGAGTTCACGAGGAATGGGAATATTGAAGCCACGGCTAATCAGCAGGAGCTGTCTCTTATACACATCTGACGCTGCCGACGA
>CAJXUM010001026.1 GCA_913060855.1 uncultured Lewinella sp.
TTGTATGGAGCTAAATTATCTTTTAAAGCAAGCCTTCGTTCTTCATCAGTCGCGTGGCTGCGGCTATGCTTCTTCTTCGAGCCTCGTCTTACTTTAAAATCTTAATTTCCATCCTTATACAACCCATTTCAGAATAAAGTCTATTTAAGATGAGTCTATTTCATCAACAACCATATTTTTGTACAAACAACTGTTGCCTTTTGTTGTTAGTCCTACATAAACTGAAACCTTATGCCCGAACTACCCGAAGTTAATACCTTTCAGAAATATTTTGAGGGCACTTCCCTAGACCAGCGTATCGAAGCGGTGGAAGTACATGATGCCAAGATTATCCGTAACCTGAGTGGGAGTGAATTTATCGACCGACTGACAGGACGCACTTTTGTGGGCTCTTACCGGCGGGGGAAATACCTCTTTGCCAAGCTAGACAATGCGGAACACCTACTGCTTCATTTTGGAATGACGGGTGATCTCAATTACTACGCTGAACCACAGGAACGAACGAAACATGAGCGTTTTGTTTTTCATTTCGATAATGGGCAGCACTTGGGTTTCGATTGTCCACGCAAGTTTGCCCGAATCCAGTACATTGAAGACCTGGCGGTTTACTTGTCGGAGATCCAACTCGGCGAAGATGCGCTGGTGATCACCGAAGCCGATTTTGTACAACGAGCCACCGGCAAAACAGCAACGATCAAAGGATTTTTGCTCAACCAAAGCCAAGTAGCTGGGGTCGGCAACCTATACGCCGATGAAATTTGCTATCAAACGGGCATCCATCCAGGTTCACGAGTGAATAAGCTATCCAGCCAGCAGCAGTCTGAGATCTACCACGCCATGCAACGCATTCTGCGCAAAGCGATCGAACGCAGCGCCTACTACAAAGACTATCCTGAAAATTGGTTTTGGGAATGGCGGAAGGAAGGAGCGCCAGGGCCCGAGGGTAAGGGAATTGTACAGCGTACGAAAATAGCAGGCCGTACGACTTATTTTATTGAGGGGGTGCAGGTGTTGTATTGAGGGTCGGGGAGGTAAACGTAAAAAGCCCGTTTGATTATGTCAAACGGGCTTTCCTTTGTGGTCCCACTTGGATTATTTTTACTGATTTATTTTGTTGATTATTAGTGATTTGTGTTTTTAGATCTGGGTTCTAGGAATAAACTTAGAAAAACTAAATGTCCTTAGCTGGTCATTTTTTGCCGTTTCTTTCCAAAGATTGTATTTTTTTTCGCCCTGATTTGGTTTTCGACACTGACAAACTCTTTTATTTCTGAAGTCGATAATAGGCTTTTTAAAACTAAGATCAGCAAATGTGGCATTAGAGGCCATGGATGAAATATCATAATTTTTACCATTGTGACAAAAAACGCTACTTAGTGGCTTCTGCTTTCGACAATATATCTGAATTTAGGGTTGCTTAGGTTGCTTAATCCTGGCTGTATTTTTATTTTCCCATAAAGTATGATTAAATCCTTAAAACCATGTTAAGTCGACGTGGAATGTGCGGCATTTCGCCCGGAGTCATAATCTTTCTTTCAAGACTTTTTTTATGAAGATCATCAACAGTTTGGATAATACGCGCATTATTCAATACAAATTGGCAGCTGCAACTTTTATAGTGATGATTCTGAATGCTATAAATTAGGTATGTATATCCGAATTCTCAAGGATACTATAAATCGAACCCAATAATATAAACGACGATGGCTAATTAATTCCGAAGATGTTAAAGATTTTCGGGAATTATGTGGTTTGGGCAATAAGGTGCTTCTAATTGTCTGATTTCTTCACCAGTTAATGTAAGGCGAACAGAATGGGCTGCATTTCTGATATGTTCAATCTTGGTTGCGCCAAATATTGGGGAGGCAACAATTGGATTTTGATGTAACCAGGCGAGGGCAATTTCAGCTCCGCTTACTCCTTTGGTTTTAGCTAAAGTCATTACTCTGTCTGCTATCTCAAAATCAGTTTCTCTCGCATAAAAACTATCTCCAAATGAATCATTTTTACTTCGTAGTGTAGTACCTCCATTTCGAGTTCTGGTACCTACCACTAATCCTCGAGCATTGGGACTCCATGGTAGAATCGAAATTCCTTCATCTAGGCAGTACTTATTCATTTCTCTCTCCTCTTCTCGGTAAATGATATTGTAATGGTTCTGCATACTAACGAACCGGGTCCAACCTAGTAAATCTGCCAAATAGTTAGCTTTGCAGAATTGCCAACAATGCATGCTTGAAGCACCAATATATCTAACTTTACCAAACTGGACTAGTTCGTGCAAGGCTTCCAAGGTTTCTTCTATATGAGTTTGATAGTCCCACCTATGGATTTGATAAAGATCTATGTACTCGGTTTGAAGGTTACGGAGAGATTGATTCACTTGTTTGACTATCTGGGCCTTGGAAAGCCCTCTTTGTGAAGTATCGTTAGGAATGGGAGACCCTACTTTGGTTGCAATAATGACTTCATGTCGGGAGGCAAATTTCCTTAAGGATTTCCCAGTCATTATTTCACTTACTCCAGAAGAATAGATATTAGCTGTATCAAAAAAATTGATTCCAAGTTCTAGCGCCAATTTTACATGGGCGTCGCAATCTTTCTGTTGTGTCAGCACCCAAGCCCTCCAATTCTTAGTACCATAGGACATCATTCCTAAGCCAATAGCAGATACCTTTAAGTTAGATTTTCCTATGATTTTATACTTCATTTTAAATAGCCTTTATTGACAAATTTATAGAAAAAATCGCTAAGGACTAAAGGTATGAACACTTATACTAGGAGTTCATATCGAGAAACTGATAGAGAAATGTTACAGATATAATATTAAGTAAGCTGAAGCGGTTATTAATAAGGTATTGATATCATCTGTGGGTGAGAAAGGTGGACTTATGTAGGATAACTGAAGTTATTATGGAACGCTTTATGAGTCCGCATTTTAGTTAAATTCATGAAGTAGAGGTGATTACCATATCGGAAATACATGTGGATAAGGTATCAGGATGAAAAAGCAAGCTATCATTGAATTATCATTGAAATACTAAGATGACATCCGTTGAAGTCAAAGCATTGATAATTAGAAGAAGTGCGTTGAGGAAAGATAACATGTTGTCATGTTCATTTTTCATTTTGTTGGAAAAGAATAATTTATATGTGTTTTGTCGACTCTAAAGTCAAGTTTGAAGTATGAAATTTAATTGGAGGCAATTAATATATAGACTCCGCGTTGAATTTTGGAGAAGTGGACTTACTGGCCCCAAATATTGATGCTTTTCAAGGACTCATTTTTCATTGTATATTAGGTCTGTCTCTTATACACATCTGACGCTGCCGACGAAGAGGATAGTGTAG
>CAJXUM010001027.1 GCA_913060855.1 uncultured Lewinella sp.
GAATACATTAGTAAAAGAAGTTTCTGGGGGAATGGACTTGGTGCTAACGGTTTGGCTACCCGAGAAAACAATGAAGCAGAAGATCAATTATTTAGAATTGAAGCCAGATATGCGAAAACATTTGGAGGCAATCTAGACGTTAGAGTACAAGCAGGCTATGAATATCAAGACTTTGCCTTCCAAGGATTTAGAGCGCAAGGTGGAGATTTCTTGACAGATGCTTTTACCTATAACAATTTGGGGGCTTCCCTGGATTTTGCAAATGGCTTAGGTCAGATAAGTTCCTACAAAAACACCAATATTCTGATTTCTTATTTTGGTCGAGTGAATTTAAACTTTGATGATCGATTCTTCGCTACAGCCAGTGTCCGTCGTGATGGTTCTTCTCGATTCGGTGCAGATGAGAAATGGGGGATTTTCCCTGCAGTTAGTGTAGGTGCAGACTTAGCTAAAATTGCGTCTCTCGGAGGTTTTGATCAATTGAAACTGAGAGTAGGTTATGGAGTAACTGGGCAAAATGTAGATGAATCCTTGTTGTCCTTGCAGCGTTTTGGCCCTGGTCAAAAATTCTACTTTAATGGGGAATATGTACCAAGTTTTGGTCCGGTATCCAACGCCAACCCGAACTTGAAATGGGAAACCAAAACAGATATCAATATCGGTACTGACTTTGCTTTCGGTGATTACACATGGACGGGTTCTTTTGAATATTACAGCACAAGAACTACTGATGGAATTTTCCTCTTCCCTGTTCCTGTACCTCCCAATCTATTTGGTGAAACGAAGTTGAACGTAGGAGAAATTGAAAACAGTGGTTTAGAATTAACGCTAGCTTACAACGGAACTTTAAGCAAAGGTAATTCCTACCAGATTGGATTCACAAGTAGTAGATGGTTTACCCCGACATTGGTAACACTTACTGATCCTATATCTGGTGTTGGTATCGGTGGATTCCGAACGGGTGCTAACTTAGGTTCTCCTGGACAGAATAACACGCCATTAGTTCGCTTAGAAGAAGGCGGGCCTTTGGGTCAATTTTGGGGACTAATCAACGATCCTGATAATCCAGTTCAAGAAAATGGCGATTGGAACTTTGTAGATGTAGATGGAGATGGCAGCCAAGATGATATTGCTGACCGTGCCGTAATTGGAAATGGATTTCCGAAATACCAAATAGGTTTAAATTCAACTTTCCTCTTGGGTAAGTGGGATTTGAATGTATTTTTTAGAGGTACTTTTGGTCATGATCTCCTTAATACATTTAGAGCTTTTTATGAGGCTCCTGGTCAAATTTCCGGATACAATATTTTGCGGTCATCAGCAGACATTCCTACCTTGACTGACCAACCTCAGTTCTCAAGTCGTCATGTGGAGAAAGCTGATTTTTTGAGACTGGATAATATGACGATCGGTTATACACTAGGTAAGCTACCTAATGGTTTTACTAGTTTTAGAATATATGCTAATGCGCAGAACCTCTTTACGTTAACCAACTATATGGGTCCAAACCCAGAGCCTCGTTTTGTAGATGATGGCAGTAATTTTGGTCCATTGGCGCCTGGAATCGATAGAAGAAATACTTATTTCTCTTCCAGGACATTTTCATTTGGGATCAATGTAAATTTTTAAGCTAATTTAAAAGAAACTTAATATGAAAAATATAAAATACTCTATTAGGTTGCTGGCGCTCATGTTCTTCATGATCGCATTTACGCCGGCATGTACTAACCTAGAGGAGGAATTGTTTAGTGCGGTCACACAAGATAATTTCTTTAAAACTGAAGATGAATTGATTTCGGCTTTAGGTGCCGCTTATACTAGTCTTTATGGTATTCAAAGTAATGGTGGCTTCGTTTGTATCCAAGAAGTTACTTCTGATGAAATGGTCGTTCCTACCAGAGGGCCAGACTGGGGTGACGGTGGTGTATGGACACAATTGCACGAACATGAATGGGATCCTGAAAATGACAAGGTGGAAGGTTCCTGGAACTTTGTGTTCAACGGCATCAATACTTGTAACCGCTTGATTTTCCAATTTACTGAGTTAGCAAATCCTTTGACAGATCCGTTCATTGGTGAATTGCAAGGACTCCGTGCACTATATTACTTATGGGGAATAGATACCTTTGGTAACATTCCAATTTCTACTGACTTTACGGCTACGGAGCCTCCTCCGCCAAGTTCTCGTGCTCAGGTTTATGCCTTTATTGAGGAAGAATTATTAGCCGCTATTCCTAAGGTAACAACTGAGGTAGGTGGTGCTGCATATGGTCGTGTCAACCAAATGACTTTGCGCACTGCATTAGCCAAATTGTACTTGAATGCTGAAGTGTATAGTGGTCAGGCAGAATGGGCGAAGGCCGCAGCGCAATGCGATCTGATTATCAATTCTGGTAACTACTCTATGGAAGGTAATTATTTTGCCAATTTCTCGGCTGATAATGAAGGTTCTGGCGAGAATATCTTCGCTGTTCCTTATGATGAAGTTTTCGCAACAGGTTTTAACTTGGTCATGCAGACCAACCACATCATTAGTGGTCCAGCTACTTATCAGTTAACTGCTCAACCTTGGAATGGATGGTGTGCAGTAGGAGAATTTGTTAAATCCTATGAAGACACTGATCTTCGGAAAGGACAACCAGGTACCGAAGCCGGCCCATCAACGGTAAGAGGTAACTTCCTGTGGGGCCCACAATGGGATGCGGCAGGTAAGGTCAGACAAATTGATGATAATACCTTATTAAGTGGTGTAGATCCTGATGGACCTCCCATTACACTTCGTCTTGACCTCAATGAAGTAAAGCCTAATGCATGGAGAGAAGCAGGTGCACGAGTTGCCAAGTTTGAAATCCCATTAGGCACCCGGCCTAATATGAGCAATGACTTTCCAATATTCCGCTATGCTGATGTGTTGCTGATGAAAGCAGAAGCACTTTGGAGACAAGATCCTGGTGATGCAACTGCTTTGGCATTGGTGAATCAGGTTAGAGATAGAGCAGGTGTTGAGCCTTTTACAGAACTGACTAGTGAGAATCTACTCGCAGAAAGAGGACGTGAGATGTTCTACGAATTGCACCGTCGTACAGATATGATTCGCTTTGGTGTTTGGGGCGATGCTTGGTGGGCTAAAGCAGAAAAGCCTGAATGTTATGAACTGTTCCCAATTCCGGATGTACAGATTCAAAGTAATCCAAAATTAGTTCAGAATGAATGCTATTAATCAATAGCTTTTGAATACATTACCCGCCTTCTTATAAAATAGGAGGCGGGTTTTTTTCTTATTAGTCTTTGTTCTAAAATACTTTGTATGGAGCTGAATCTGTCTCTTATACACATCTGACGCTGCCGAC
>CAJXUM010001028.1 GCA_913060855.1 uncultured Lewinella sp.
TCGGCAGCGTCAGATGTGTATAAGAGACAGATAGTGAACTAAATTTTTTCATTGTTGGAAAGTTTCAAGCATTAAGAAATGGTTCTTTTAGGAACTACTTTAAAACAGGCGCCTAAAAGTCAACATTAATCCCGACGGAGTAACGTCGTTGGAAAGGATAGGAATATCCTGATCCAGTTCCACGAGAAGTACTTGAAGTCGGATCCAGTTTATCATCAATAGAAGTAATGGCTTCTGGATCATAAAAATTCCTTACGCCTGACCATTCCGTAATATTCTCACCACTGGCAAAAATTCTAAGTCGGTGGATTCGGACTTTCTGGGTTAATGCTTGAGGTAAGCTATACCCCAAGGTGACATTCTTTAACCGAACATAAGCGCCATTCAATAGGTATCCTGTTTGAGGAATAGCCAAACCTTTAGATTGGTCAACCCGTTCTCCAAGGTTACGATCCGCTAGCCATGCCTGTAAAATAGGGAACCTTGCATCGGTATTGGCATCTGCCAAGCCGGCATCGATATAGGACTGAGAATGGATTGCACGTCTTACGTCGCTATCGTCATTAGGGCGATAAAAATCCGTTAAGTGGGAATATCCTCCTGCATAGGGTTGTTGATAAAAACCCCAATACAAATAATCTTGTGGATAATAATCTCGTTTTCCAACTCCCTGAAAAAATACATTCAAATCAAAACCATTCCAATCTACACCAAGGTTTAATCCCAAACGATATCTTGATGAAATATTACCTATAACGGACAGGTCCCTAGGGTCAGCTGTAGTCAAACCCTTTTCGATCATTCCGTTTCCATCTTGATCTATAAATTTTGGCCAACCGGGAACAATAGAAAGCGCGCCCCATGGAATAAGGTTTGCCTGGTCCAAGTTTGCGATCTCTTCATCGGATTCAAATAGGCCGTCACTGGTTAATCCCCAGATTTCGCCAAGTTCCATACCTTCATAATACTGGTTCAAATTGCCGTTAGGGTTATCAAATTTTGTAATAAAAGAACGGCTATCTGAAATCACAAAACGCGCATCAAAACGCAATGATTTGCCAGCAAGCTTATAGTTATTACGATAATTAACGGCAAGCTCCCAACCTTCTGTTTTCAAATCGGCAGCATTCTCGGCTGGTTCAGCCGCACCCAAAACATCAGGAAGGTCACGACCTTGGGTAAGCATTCCTTTGGTTTCCCGGCGATATAGGTCAAAGTTGAACGACAAACGATCATCAAAGAGCCCGAAATCAACACCAAAATTCAGGGTAGATACATCTTCCCAACCATAATTAGCAGATACCAATGGAGGCGCAATAATTCGCTGAGGTAACTTACCATCAAGAATATAATTACCTGTTGCAGCCACTAGATTAGGAATATATCCGTATTCTCCAACGGACTGATTGCCAAGGGAGCCATAGGAAGCGCGAATCTTGAACTGATTGATCCAATCTGCCTTGAAAAAAGACTCCCTGTCTACACGCCATGCTGCTGATGCAGAAGGGAAGAACCCAAATCGGTTATTCGTCGGAAATTTTGAAGAACCATCATATCGACCATTAAATTCTATAATATACTTATCTGCAAAAACGTAATTCAATCGATAAAACGCCCCACGAACAGCCCAGTCAGCAATATACTCATTGACATTAGGATCACCTGTGGCCAATGCGATGGTTGGTAAAGAAGCAGAGATAATGCCAGTTCGAGAAGCACTGAACCATTCCGTTCGGAAATACTCCTGATTAAAACCAGCAATGGCAGTTACTTGATGATTGGTGCCAAATTGCTGACTATATGTTCCATAAACGTTAAAGACATTGTAGGTTTCATTAGTGGAACTTCTATAGGCCTCGTTCGTGCCCTGTTCTTGAATACTTTCGGGGCCAAATCCTATTAGGTATCTTTTAAAATCCTGAGAGAAATTCGTGTTCCCTCTTCTTGCAGTGAAATCAGCATTTACCCTAAAAATGTCTTTGATCAACTTCACTTCGGTAGTAAAGGTTGTCTGATAACTGTTATACCTTTCATTATTTACACCCCCATCGGAAAGCTGTGCGCTCTCCTGTCCAACTGGCGTATTTGCCCAAGAGCCATCAGGGTTCTTGTCAAAATCTGTCGGTTCAAAGTTAAAGAGGGTTTGGATATTAAAATACGAAGGATTTGTTCGGTCAGTGCTGGTTATATAAGTGTTATTGCCAATAGATATCCGGTCACTAATGTCGAAATTCACCTTACCTCTAAAGGTATAGCGATCATAGTAATCATCTGCAATCTTTAGGGCTCCATTGGTATTATTGTATGAGCCTGACAAGAAATACTGAGTTGAATTCGACTTCCCATTTATTGAGAGGTTGTGTTCCTGAGATATCGTGCTAGTAAGAAAATGTTCCGTCCAATCCTTATCCCCCATGTATTCCCATCTTGTGGCGTCATTTGGGTTTACTCTTACTGCTTCCGAAGAAGTTCCCTCAGATCGCTCTTTGGCCCACAAATACCGCTCATCACTGAAGTTGAAATTATCCCAAGGTGTATTATCAGTAGAAGTCTCTTTCAGTCTAAGGTAGATATAGGGGTCCGTGATTTTATCTCCTATGACGGTTGGCGAGCCACTACTGACAAAGTTGGAATAACTCACGTTGACGCCCTCACTGGTGCCGGTTTTAGTGGTGATAATGATGACTCCAAAGGCTGCTCTTGCACCATAAATCGCAGCGGAAGAAGCATCCTTCAAGACCGAAATACTTGCCACATCATTTGGGGCAATTCGGTTGAGTTCAATCGCATCAGAAGGAACCCCATCGATGAGAATCAATGGAGAACCACCGTTAACAGAGGTGAAGCCTCGTATATTCAATTTGGCAGCCTGGCCTGGTTCTCCGCTGTTGAAATCGATATTCAGGTTTGGAGAAACGCCCTGTAGGCCCTGAGCCAGGTTCGAAATGGGTCGGCTCTCCAATTGTTCTGTGGTGACATTATCCACCGCTCCTGAAAGATTAACCCGTTTCTGGGAGCCAAACCCAGTCACGACTACTTCGGATAAACCTACCGCATCTTCTGATAAGGTAAGATCAATTATTGTACGACTCCCAATTTCAATCTCTCGGGTTTCCATACCAATATATGAAAACACCAAGGTCCCGTTGGTAGGTGCATCGACAGTGTATACACCGTCAACATCTGTCACGGTACCTGTGCTTGTACCTTTAATCATGACAGAAACGCCAATCATTGGCGTTTCACTGCCCGCCTCTAATACTTTACCGGTGACGGTAATGCTTTGAGCCGACAGCCCAAGTACTGTCTCTTATACACATCTCCGAGCCCACGAGACCGAGGCTGATCTC
>CAJXUM010001029.1 GCA_913060855.1 uncultured Lewinella sp.
GCGTCAGATGTGTATAAGAGACAGGTTAGTTCCAGTTCAGTGAGTAGCCGGAGGCGTTTTAAAAAATAAGAGCAAAGGCAGGAACCTTTTGTCGGTGGAGCGGCATAAACGACGGTTAGGCACCGGCGAAGGATAACTTCTCAATTTGAGACGGCCCTCTTGCCACCATACTTCGTTACTTCGTCAGTCGCGTAGCCCTGCTATGCGTCCTCCTCGCGCCTCGTCTGGCGGCAAGATGACTCATCTCAAATCAATAACATATCCATCTTCGGCCCCACGGGAGTAAATGCTGTGGAATAGACAAAAGAAAGGCAAAGAACAAGCTTATGCAAATCAAGATATTTACTATACCGATCATGGGCGGCGAAAAACTGCTAGAAGAGATGAATGTTTTTTTGCGAAGTAAAAAGGTATTGCAGGTGGAGCAGCACCTGGTGCAGGAAGTTGGGGGGCTGTTCGCTACCAGCTCCTGCTGGTATGCGGTCTAAAGTGGCGCCTGCCTTAAGGAGCTCCAGCTCGCCGGACGGATGACAGCGAGCTGGAGCTCGCCACCAAGATCGGCAAACAAGCAAGAGCTTGTCGCCAACGACATTATGAATCGTAGTAGTTTGGGTTTTCCCAAACTACTACGATTCAGCTATCTTTTAAATAATATCCATTTTTGGCGAAGTTGATTTTAGTCTGGCTAGCTAGACAGGCACCTGCACAATAGCGGACTTGAGACTTGATGTCCCTCGGTTTTACTTATTATCTTTATTAAGTATAAATAATATAGTGTTTCCAAATAGAAACATTTATTGTATATTTGTTTCCAAATAGAATCAATATGGGCGCTAAGGGGCCGAAATTATTACCGAAAGAAAAAAGGATTATTGAAAACCTAGGCGAGAACATCAAACTGGCTAGGTTAAGAAGAAAGCTGACCACTGAGCAGGTAGCGAATAGGGCAAACATTTCCAGAAAAACATTGTGGCATGTGGAAAAGGGAAGTGACCATATTAGTATTGGAATTGTATTGCAAGTACTATCTGTTTTGGGTTTAAAAGACGATTTTAAAAATGTGGCAAAGGATGATGTGCTAGGTAGGAAACTACAAGATGTGAACTTGCTAAGCAAGAAGAGGGGGTCAAAAAAAACTAAGGGATGAGAGAAATAATGGTATTTGCAGATTGGGCTAGCCTGCCAGCAACTTCCATCATGGGAATACTAAGAGCTGAGAAATCAAGAGGCGAAGAAGTTTTCTCATTTGAGTATTCAGAAGAATGGCTTAAGAGTGGTTATGCACAAGAGATTGATCCTGACTTAAGATTGTATCCAGGTCCTCAATATGTAAATGATGATAAACCTAACTTTGGATTGTTTCTGGATTCATCACCCGATAGATGGGGAAGAAGGCTAATGGAGAGAAGAGAAGCGATCTTCGCACGTAAAACAGGGCAAGCCAAAAAAAGACTAGTAGAATCGGATTTCTTACTGCAAGTAGATGATGCTACCAGAATGGGAGCACTACGGTTTAAGTTGGCCGAAGAAGAAGACTTTTTAGCCAGTCAAGAAGGAATGAAAATACCGCCCTTTACGAGTATAAGAGAATTGGAGCAAGCAAGTTGGAAAATTGAAGATGATGATTTTTTTGCAGACAAAGAAGCGCAAAGGTGGTTGATGATGTTGATGGCTCCAGGTTCCTCCTTGGGAGGTGCAAGACCGAAGGCGAGTGTTATCGATACGGAAGGTCATTTATGGATTGCAAAGTTTCCCAGTAAGAATGATGATAAGAATAGTGGCGCTTGGGAATTAATCGTGAATCAAATGGCTCGTGATTTAGGAATAAATGTCGCCACTGGAGAAGCTAAAATCTATTCACAAAAACACCATACGTTCTTAACCAAAAGGTTCGATAGAACGGGAGAGAATAAACGTATTCATTTTGCTTCAGCCATGTCTTTATTAGGCTATAAAGATGGCTATAACCACAAAGAGGGGGGGAGTTACCTTGAGCTAGTTGAATTGTTAGAGCAATATGGAAGTGAAGCCAGTGAGGATATCAGAGAATTATGGCGTAGAATTGTGTTCTCTGTGGCCATATCAAATACGGATGATCATTTAAGGAATCATGGTTTTCTACTTTCCAAAAATGGATGGAGACTTTCTCCTGCGTACGACATTAATCCGATCGAAAAAGGAATAGGTCTGAGTTTAAATATTTCGGAAGATGATAATAGCCTCGATTTTGATTTATGTATGGAAGTGATCGATTATTTTAGATGGAAGGAGCAAGAAGCAAGTCTCTTCATCAAGCAGACCAAAGCAATGGTCAGCCAATGGAGAGAAAGAGCCCACCGAATGAAAATTCCAAATAAAGAACAAACACTGATGGAAAGCGCATTTGAAAGATAAGCCCTATCTATTCGAGGATAGATTTTCTTACTTTTGTGTGAATAGTATGCTGTCCTTGGTGGGAAAAGCGTTTCCTGCGCTCACCAAGCATGGCCCAACTTTGGGATGAGGCGGCTGATTCCATGTTTATGGAAGAAATAGATAGCAGTCTTTTACGATCAAAACAAAACAAAAATCAATGATCATCAGAAATTATTTTTTTCTATTGGCCATCTTGCTGGGCCTGGCCACTTGCAAAACCAGTGAGGAGCAAGCCCCGCCAGTTACGATAGAGGTGAAGACCTTATTGGCAGAAGATGCCATGACGATTGCCGAGAAAATCAATCGAGAAGTAACGGCTAAAGTAGCGGATGGCTTGGATCTTTCGATTTGGGCATCCGATTCCCTCTTGGCCGATCCAATTGCTTTGCGCATCGATCAGCAGGGGCGCGTTTATATTTCTAGGACTAATCGCCAGAAGGATTCCGAATTTGATATTCGTGGGCATAGAGACTGGATGACGGCTTCGATTTCTCTACAAACTGTAGAAGATCGTCGCAAATTTATCCGTGAAACCTTCTCACCAGAACGCAGCGAAGAAAACAGTACTTGGTTTCCTGATCTCAATAAAGATAGCATTGTGGATTGGAAGGATTTGACGGTGCAAAAAGAAGAGATTTTCCGTTTGGAAGACAAAGATGGAGATGGCTTGGCGGATCATTCTCAATTGTACATCCGAGATTTTAATGAAGAAATAACAGACTGTGCCGGTGCGGTTTTGCCTTTTAATGGGGACGTTTATGTAGGCGTAGGGCCGGATATGTGGCGATTGAGTGATAAGAATGATGATGGCGTAGCGGATGAAAAAGAGTCTATCGCGCATGGTTTTAATGTACACATCGGTTTTGGTGCGCATGGTATGTCAGGCTGTCTCTTATACACATCTCCGAGCCCACGAGACCGAGGCTGATCTC
>CAJXUM010001030.1 GCA_913060855.1 uncultured Lewinella sp.
AACGCCATTGGCAGCGGCACTTTAACCGTGGAGAACACGACTATCCGCGGACGGACACTCATCAACCTGCGCTCCGACTACGGCAGTACCTGGCAGGGAGAATTCATTATCCGCAATTGCATTTTCGTGCCCGCAGGCGGCCGATCCACCAGCGCTTCCTTGATAGGCGGGTCTTATTCTGGGCAGCATGATTTTGGCTACACCTGTTATATGCCGGAACGGATTACCATTGAAAACCTTCGTATCGATGACTCCAATCATCCGGAGGGTTATGAAGGTGCTGCTATTTTTAGAAATTTCAATTCAAAAATGACCGACGATTCCTACCAGGAGAAATTTCCCTATGTCAAGACCAAGGAAGTTATTCTGAGAAATGTAACCACTACCAGTGGCAAGCCCTTGAGGATCAGTGATAACCCGTTCATGTTCAAGGATGTGAAGTTGAAAACCGAATAAGGTGCATACTACTGGACAAAGGTAGAGGTCAGAAGCCAGATGACAGAGAAGAGATCGGCTAGATAGAAGGCAGAAGTCCCTCCTTAGCAGTCTCTTTTCTCCTAAATATCTAGTCGTATGATAAGGTGCGATGCAGTAAAGGAATGACTTGAAAAAATAGAACACCACACCACAAAGTGTGAAAGCAATAGCTCATGCAGGCCATCGCACAAGGTGTTGGCTACTGCTCATGCCCAAGCCGTTGTATGAAAGCAAAAAAGCAAGGGATGGATGATATAAAAACGGAAAGGGGCATTGGGAAATACCTGATTTTTCCGATTGTGGTTTGGGCTGTAATAATAGTTGCCTTTTTGAATGTGAAACATATTCAACTGGTGTTTTTGCCTATTTTACTTACGAATACATTCCGGTCATTTCTAAAATTTTATATTATATATTCATTGTTGGATTGGGCGAGGAGCTATTATTCAGGGGATATTTACAATCTTCATTCAATAGGTATTTCGGAAAGTCATTTAAGATTGGCAAGGTCAGATTTGGCTGGGGATTAATTCTCGCTGCAGTTCTATTTGGAATGATGCATGCATTAGTAACTGTTCCGCCAACCTGGCCGTGGGCATTATTTACGTTCATTTTGGGGCTGACATTAGGTTTTATTCGGGAAAAAGATGGTTTCATTCTTGCTGCCGTATTACTTCATGCCATGCTCGACATGCCTTTAGCTTTTGTGAATTTATAATGAATATGCACTCAGTAAAAAGATCAAATAAAAGTATGAAAAAAAGTACGCTCTTAATACTAATAATCGGATCACTCTTTATTCTCCGTCAAGAAACAACTGCACAAGCCAATGAGGCGCAATCGGCGGTATTCGAAACAGAAATCATCGATACCCTATTTTCAAAAACGCTTGAAGAAAACCGAGCATTTTGGGTAAGACTTCCTGAGAATTATGACCCCAACGGGGACGAAAAATACCCTGTGATTTACTTGCTAGATGGGTTCTCTCTGCAAAACAATTTAGAAGCTGTTTATAATAATTATTGGGGGCATTACTTACCTCATACGATTCTTGTTGGGATTTCTAATCGGACCAATAGAATCAGAGATTTAACTACTTCGCAAATAAGAATGAGACGAGGCAGTACAATGAATGCTGAAACTGGAGGTGCAGAAGACTTCACTGAATTTATAGAAAAAGAACTAATTCCACATATTGATAGTACCTATCCTACCATCGCCTATCGCACTTTAATTGGGCATTCCTATGCTGGTTTATTTACCATAAATATGCTGCTTAATCATAGCCATCTATTTGAAAATTATATAGCCATAGACCCTAGTATTGAATGGGATAATCAGAAATTATTAAACCAGGCGAAAGAAAAGCTTAAAACAGAAAGTTATAAGGGCAAATCACTTTTTGTATCACTTGCGGCTGAGCAACTACATATGCAAAATGAAGAGATAACCATAGAGAATATTATGGCAGACACATCAGAGTATACTTTATTTGCCCGTTCAATAGTCGATTTTTCAACTTTTGCGACATCTCATAAAGAAAGCGGATTAAATTTTTCATGGAAGGTTTATCCTGAAGATTTACATGGTACCGTACCACTCCCTTCCATTAGGGATGGCTTAATTTTTCTTTTCAAATGGTACCAGTTTAAATCTCCACAGAAATACAACAACCCGAACACCTCAGTAGAAGAATTGATTGCATTATTGAAAAAGCAAGAAGAAATATATTCTACAAATTTCGGCTTCCCCTCTCCTCCAATGATTGAGGAATTGTTGAGTGCTTATGGATATATGTTCCTGGAAACAGGGCAAGCTGAAAAGGCATTTATGTTTTTTAAAATGAATATCGATTATTATCCCCAAAGTGCAAGTTCCTATGATTCAATGGCAGATTATTATGAAAGAAATGAGGATTACAATAATGCTTTAAAATTTGTAACCAAGGCTTTTGAGATAGACCCTAGCGACTACTATAAACAAAGAATAGAAGCACTGAAGAAGAAATAATTTAGCTCTGTACTACAAATTATTTTATACCAAAGCCTAATACTAACAATAAACCAAATATGAAAAAAATAAACGTTTTTGTCCTGCTCTAGGTATTCCTTATTATCGGCCATTCACTTTTTGGCCAAGGGATGAACTCAGCTCAAATTGATGCGCTAGTGGCAAGGGCGTTGGAAACCACCCCTTCTGTTGAAATTGCTGTTGCAGTTGTGAAAGACGGAGCGGTAATTCATTCTAGAGAGACTGGATTCATGAAATGTCAAATAGAGCAAAAGCCGCGGGTAACGAATCGGATGCTGTGACAACCGCAGTTTGGAAAGTGGTTGATGAAAACGAATTGGCCATCGTTGATGTAAATGACTATGTAGGAACTTATAAAGACAACTGGTTTGGTAAAGTAGAAATAGCGTTAAAAGATGGAAAACTCTGGTTTACATCCCAACGTTCGCCAAAATTGAATGGTCAAATGTATTTTTATAAGGCGACGACCTTTGCCATAAAGTGGGAATATACAGATATGAACGCAGATGCATTCGCGACATTTAGTTTGGATGAAGAGGGCAGAGGCATCGCCATAAAAATGAAAGGCATTTCGCCGAATATAGATTTTAGCTTTGACTTCCAAGATTTAGACTTAAAGCGAGTGGAGTAAACATCCGCCATACTACTTGACAAAAGAGGTTAGATCGGCTAGGTATAGGGCAGAAGGGGCACCCTAGCAGTCTCTTTTCTGGCTTCTGGCTTCTAAATATCTAGCGGTATAAACATCCGCTAAACAATTTCAACCTTCAGATAATGAGATTCTTAATACGCCTGTCTCTTATACACATCTCCGAGCCCACGAGACCGAGGCTGATCTC
>CAJXUM010001031.1 GCA_913060855.1 uncultured Lewinella sp.
TACCTAGTCAAAGAAGCCTCTATGGCCAAATTACTCGGTACGCAACTATCCGATCGCGTGATCAATCAATGCCTACAAATGTTTGGCGGCTATGGCTTCATGGAAGACTATCCGCTGGCCCGTATGTACCGAGATACACGCCTCGGACAAATCGGCGGCGGCACCTCGGAAATACTTTGCGAGATTATCGCCAAGATCCATATTGACGGTCGCGGCTATGCGAATAAAAGTTAAGCTAAAGGCTATTCTGTTTTGAATATTGGCGTTTTAAGTTGCGCTATACAGTCCAATTCGGGCTTTATACTTGGATTATTAAAAAAAGCATTGGCTGCTTGCATGGCGCAGGGCTCGCCCCAGTTGGTAGTTGGGCCATGACCCCAACCTTTGAAAATCAAATGAAAACTATTGGGGAAGCGTTGGGTCATGTCGGTGGCCCATTTGACTGGAGTAGCATTGTCATAAGAACCGCTAATCAGTAGGACTGGAATAGTACTGGAGACTGCTTGGTTCTCCATCGCCTTGGCGGGCCTCACGCCCCAGATATCACATATCTCTTCATCGTACATGCCTGCCGATATCCCTTCGATAGCCGGATAGCGATCTGATTCCTCGGCCACCGCTTTGGGGCTCACAAAAGGAGTTTCTTCGGTACACCAAACGGATATTCTCATACCGATTCCATCTCCCTTAATAGGACTATTTAAAAGAGCAACTAATTGCTGCTCAATATAGCTATAGTCGCCAGCAAGAACTTGTGCTATTCTTTGGGGAATGAGGGGGACTGCTGAGGTGGAAAACGATTGGAGCAACTGGATCAGGTCTTTGCCACGCAGTTGAAAAGTAAGTGGATCGTTCCCTTTGGGGTCTAGAATAGTGAGTGCATGCGGAGACTGCGTTTTTTCTACTAAAAATGCGATGAAACGATCCCTTAAATCAGGGAAAGCAGTGCTGCAAGCTTCGTTGGATGCGCAATCTGCCAGAATTTGATCCAAAACTAGTAGCATATTACTAATGGTCTCTTCTTCATAATTGACCTCCAAGGGTAGGGGCGAATCCATCACCACACTTCGAATACCAGCTGGATAATCTCGCATCAATACCTGAGCGATCTTGGTACTGTAAGAGAGGCTCAATAGGTTCCACTTCTCTATATTCAAGGCCTTTCTTAGATCTTCAATATCCGCAGCGATAGTAGCCGTGTTATAGGTGTTGAGATCAATGTCGGCTGCCTCTAGTCGGTTTCGACAAGCTTCGGCTGCGGTGGCCAGCAACTTAGCCTTCTGGGCCGCAGAAACACCCGGATAAGCGGCCTCTCTTTGCGCGCTTGCCCATTCAACACAACTCAAATGAGGCTCCGCATAAGTAGTGCCGCGCTGCTCAAAAAAAATCAAATCCCGATCCGCTAAATAACTATAGTAATTGGCATAGGGCGCTGAACTCATGGTCGTATAACCAGGGCCGCCCACTGTATAGAGAACGGGATCTTTTTGCGGGTTCTCACTTTTGCTTTTGAAAATATAAACGGGCAAGCGAATCGTTTTACCATTGGGTTTGGCTCTATTCTCCAAGACCTCCAAGTAGCCAAAGGTGTAGCTTTCCTTCTGTTTAATATCGAAGAGGTCTTTTTCAGTCGGGGTGAAGGAAGGGGTGAAATTTTGGCCTCGTAATGCAAGAGGGCAGAATAGCAACAGGACAAAGCAAAGTAATAGGTGATCAGGTGATTTCATTCGGGTAAACTTTAGTTTGTAAAATTGACAGGTTTTTGCTTATTTAGGAAAACTTTTATAGCAAAACGTTAAAGCGCTCTACTATGTACGACGAAAACGACGAATCGGACTTTAAGCGGTATGAAAAAATGCCGATTTATCAAAAAGCGATGGAAATTGTGGAACTGGTCGACTCCCTCTCGGCTTTAATCCCTGAGGATGATCCTATCCTGAAAGAGATGAAAGGCTTTATGATGGCGGATGCTTGCCTTATTCCCGCCAAAATTGCTGGGGCAGAAGGTGGGGATCTCTATGATATTCGAATGGAAAATGCCACCCTTATTCGAAAGGCAGCAAGGGAATTGGTGGTGCAAACGAATGGCCTAGGCATATTCGGTTTTGAGGAGAAAGACTACTTCGAATTGTTACGCCGTGAAATGGAAGAATTTCGCGTGCTTTTTGTGGAATGGGTCAATTCTTTTGATCCCTGGAATAGTGTTGGGGATGATTGGGGCTTATTTAATCCCCCAGGAGGAATGACTGAGTAGTGTGCTAATAATCCCACTGCCAAACGAGGCCAACATAAAGGGAGCGTTGTTGGTAATAATCGAAATCATAGTTTCTGTAGTCGGGCGTATAAATAACTTCCCGCTGATTTTTTTGATTCAATATATTCGTGACGGTAGCAAAAGTGATGAGCGCGTACTTTTTAAATTGAAAATAGCGACTCAAATTAAGATCCAAGCGTTGATAGTTTTTAAAATGGGCGCTGTTCCATCTCGTTGCAAATAGAGGTTCGTACAAGTCGATATCGGGCTGAAAGTTAGCTCCTACCACCGGTGTATAAGGTGAACCCGGTCGCTTAATGTAGCTAAGTGCTAAAACAAACAGGCGTGGATGTTTATACTGTAAGCTGCTTTTCACGAAGTAATCATAGTCCCAATTTCCGTTGAATTTTTCTGGTCCGATATTAATCTGCTGGTCGATAAAAGAGTTGGCCAAGGAGAAGGTGAAGTATTTCCCCAATTGTTGCTCCCAAAACAATTCAATTCCAATCGTTTCTAATTGCTCTGTTTCAAATAAAAGATTCGGGCTGGGTTCGCCATTCTCTAGCTTATAATAAACGGCTGCCTGCAAGCTAGTACGCTCAGTTTTTAAACTATAGTCAATGGCCCATTGATTGCTGCTTAACAATTGAAAATCGGGTTGAAAATAATTAGGCGTATTATAGCTATGGTAACGACCGCCACTTAGTAGTAGAGATTGATTGGGACCCAATTGGTGCTTAACGGATACTTGTGCGTTGAGGTAAGAGGATTGGTTTTCTACAGGAATATTAGATCGTAGGCCAGCTGACAAGGTCCAATCGGGCCCTAATGACGATCGACTATAAGCATAGCCCTCTACATTGTGGTTTGTACTATGGGTGGTGGATAAAGAACTAGGAGCGGTTTCCGCTAGGGCGTAATAGTAGGTGGGAATACGATTATCAAATCGATTGCGCTGAAAGTCATGAGAGAGTCCAAATTGAAAGGTATTATCCTTATTCCCTAGGTATTTATAATCTGCGGAATGAAATAATTGCTGTACAGCATCTGTCTCTTATACACATCTGACGCTGCCGACGAAGAGGATAGTG
>CAJXUM010001032.1 GCA_913060855.1 uncultured Lewinella sp.
GTTCCCATCCGCATCAATCATCAGCGGAGAATCGGGGAAGTCAGCCTTGGTTAGTTCTAAGATTTCTTTAATGGCTCTTTTTTGGCTATCCACTTTAGGGCCATGCGTCTTCATCTGATAGATCGGTGTGATTTGACCACTGACAAAACGGCCTTCACCATCTACTTCTAGCTCGATGATAGGCGCTACGCCCGCTGATCCTCGTAGGTTAAAACGGCCATAGGTACAAAAGTTACCCAAGCTATAGGTAATGAAGCGATCCTTATAGAGTTCGACACCACGGGTGACATGCGGGCCATGACCAAAAATAATATCTGCTCCTGCATCAATAACACCATGCGCGAAAGCATACACATTTCCACGATTCTCACCATAATAAGTCTCCGAACGCTTAGGTACGTGGCGATGCTTAGCGCCTTCAGCCCCTCCATGAAAAGATACGATCACGATATCTACTTTCTCCGCTAGCGCTGCTACAATTTGCTTAGCGCGCGAAATATTTCTGACATCACAGGTGCCACTATTCGGTGCAAAGGCACAAAAGCCATAAGTTCGGCCATTTCTTTCAAAGATCACTGTCTCATCAGTACCAGCCAGTCCAGCATAGGCGATCCCTACTTCATCCAGCACCGCCTTGGTTCGCTTACGACCAGAAGCACCGAAATCTCCCGAGTGGTTATTAGCCAAGCTCACCACGTCGAAGCCGGCATTTGCAAAATGATTCACATAGCTCTCTGGCGAACGGAAGGCATAACACAAGCTCGGATCATTACAGCGCTTCACCGTGCCGCCTTCATTCAGGATGGTGCCCTCCAGGTTACCAAAGGTCACATCGGCCGCTTCCAAGATTGGCGTTACCGCTTTTAATAAGTCTTTCCCGCCATTAGCAGGCAAGTAGGATTTGGAAGGGTAATTGGTCCCCAACATCATATCTCCTACCCCAATAACTTTATAGGTTTGTCCTTGAAGGAAGGAGGTGCTAAGGCTGAACACCATAACCAAAAAAAGACTTCCCAAAGGGAAGCCTTTCCATGTTGATCTATTGATCATACTTTATCTTTATTTAATGGAAAAGTAATTCGGGACTTTGCTTTTTTCAAAGCGACTCGATTTCTTTTCCTCTTTAATGCAATGACTGATTGACTGTCTCTGACAATCGCACTAATTCTTGGTATTCCTCTGGCGATAAACCATCAGTCACAAATTGAATAGGGTTGACTTTTGTGCCCTTGTGCATAACTTCGTAGTGACAGTGAGGTGCAGTAGATGCTCCTGTACTACCTACGATTCCTATTTTTTGACCGCGGTTCAGCTGATCTCCTACCTTCACATCGATTCGGTCCATGTGTGCATAAAGCGTTTGGTAACCGAAACCATGATCGATAATGACCCGCAAACCGTAACCAGATCCTCTTCCTACTTTTACTACTTTACCCTTACCAGTAGCCTGAATAGGTGTCCCTCTAGGAGCAGTAAAATCGATACCTGCATGCATCTTTTTCACCTTGTAAATAGGGTGAATTCGATAGCCAAAACCAGATAGCAACTTAACGTTTCTAGCTAATTTATCTGAACGTACAGGCTTGATAGCAGGAATGGCAGCCAACATATCTTTCTTATTCTTTGCTGCCGTAAGGATGGTGTCCAAGGAATTGGACTGTAAAAGCAGTTGCTGTCGGAGACGATCACTTTTTTCTTTAATCTTCGCTAAAGTCTCACCAGAGTACTTCAGTTGACGATATTCCTTATAGCGATCGTGACCTCCAATACCACCGTTCCAAATATTTTCATCGATAGGATCCATTTCGAAAACTACACGATGAGCGTAAGCGTCTCTTTCTTGAATGTTGGACAAAGCTTCGCTCATTTGATCTACTTCCGTTCCCATTTTCGTGATCTCTGCGCGTAATTTATCATTTTCGCCAAGCAGTGACCTTTCATTTGGAGAAGGAAAAAACCGGTGAGCTAGCAACATGAACAAAAATCCAGTAAAAACAGCTGCGCACGTAAACCCAAATACCCGAAGAAGCTTAATACTAAGTGGTTCTACAACTTCCTCGTACTGTAAAGTCTGGGTGTTGTAAACAAATTTTTCTTTTCTCATGAGTGTTTAATGTAAGCCAAAAAGTAAAACATGCAGCGTTTCCGCAGAAACTGAACCGCTGTATTGTAGCGGAACTGAATGCTTAGTTTTCAAATCTCTCTTGGAGCGTTTTACTTTCAGATGGCCAGATCAAATATAGTTTCAGCCTTTAGATAAAAAAAATTTTTTAGCATAAATTAGACTAAAACATCACCAAAAGTTGAATTTCGAATCAAAGTGTAATCAAAAAAAGAACACCTTTTGCTCATTTTTGACCAATTTACCTACCAATCGGTTTTTATTTTCTCCTAGGAAAAGTAATCAAAGGAGTCAGTTTTTAGGCCAAATCCGATGGGTGAACATCGGTATTTTAGACTATGAACCTCCACTAATAAAACCTAAATTGTGTAAAGTATACTGTTTAAACTAGGGTTAGCGTAGCGCTAGCAATCAATAAACAATTCTAATAGCAGGGAATTGAATAATACTGCTGGGCTATATTGGACTGTTCTGAGGGATAAGGATCAATAAATAACTTTATAACATATTTGTCTAAAGTCTTAACGTAATTTTCTCTTAAGGAGCGCACAAATATGGATCTATTTCTCTGAGAATTGTGTTAATTAAGAAAATTTTAACGTTTTCGTGACATTTTGAAGAGCCATATGGAAGATTCTTGAATCAAAAAACGTGCTTTCCTCGCGTCTCTTTTAGCCTAATCACCGGATACAACCCCAAATTTGAATAAATATTACAGGATTAGTGGAAAAGCTCCATACCTCTTCTATCCTATAGATTCCTGCCACAATACCTTATATAGAAGCGGCATTGCCCGCTCATCCTAGCCTCCTGACCACTTAGACAATAATTCCTACCCTCTAGACAATAGCCAGCGCATCTGGCTGCCTTCTCACCTAACTTTAAGGACGAAATCTGATTTAATTTATCTACCATTCTAAGTTATTAGTATGGACACTATTTGTGCAACATTTGGCTCGTATAACTTAGAGCATCGTTGGTCAAGGCTGATTAGTTGGAAGCGAGCAAATTTTGTTTTAAGCAAGGTAAGTTTTGCAGCCGAACCTGGCTCGCTGGCGCAGCCGGGCAATTCGGCGAAAAATCTAACGCGGCCTGCCTGATGTCAAACTGTAACAGCAGCCTACTAAACACAATTGATGATGCTAATACCAAGATTGCCTCCAAAAGATACCTAAGCCAAATCCACAAAGGAGATAAAGAATTATTCAGATCTGAAGGTGGA
>CAJXUM010001033.1 GCA_913060855.1 uncultured Lewinella sp.
CGAGATCAGCCTCGGTCTCGTGGGCTCGGAGATGTGTATAAGAGACAGTAATTACCCCAACGATTTGGAATTTCCGAGCAGATTCCTTTTCTCCCCAAGCAACCATTTTCCCAATAGGATCCTCAAGGCCCATATATTCTACGGCTGTTTTATTTAAAATGAATGCCGTAGAGTCAGAAGCGTAATCTCTTGAAAAATTGCGACCTTCTATGACCTCCCATCCTGCCGTTTTACCATAATCATGCGTCACTCGAATCGCGGCAAATCTGGGTTGAGCATTTGGATCTTTCCCTTCCCAGGAAAAATTGCCATCAAACGAAAAGACACCGGTCAATGGGCTGTTTGATTCAGACATTTCTAAAATGGCTTGTTTACTCTTTAGGGCCGTACGCAGCAACTCATATTTCCCTTTGAAATCTGGGGAGTTGCTCCAGATCATGATAGTACCCTTGGTGTCATACCCCATAGGACGGTCTTTGGTATACTGAATTTGTTTTTGCACCGCAATCGTACCAATGATCAGCGCTACAGAAACTGTAAATTGCAATACAACTAATCCTTTTCTAAAAGTGATGGCCGACTTACTTGATTTGAATGTTCCTTTCAGCACTTCAAGTGGGCGAAAAGAAGATAGGTACAAAGCAGGGTAACTCCCTGCTAATAATCCGGTAAAAATAATGAACCCAATAATGGCAAACCAAAACGAAAAACTCGTAACCGGGAGCAAAATATTCTTATTGGCTAATTCATTGAAATAGGGGAGGGCCAAAAGCACCATGATGGCTGACAGCACGAATGATAATAAGACTACCAAAAACGATTCGGTGAAAAACTGATAAATAAGTTGACTTCTAAGGGAACCTATAGATTTTCGTATGCCTACTTCCTTCGACCTTTTTTCCGACTGTGCTGTGCTCAAATTCATGAAATTGATACAGGCCAAGATCAGTACAAATGCTCCAACTATACCAAACAGCCACACAAACTGAATGAGCCCGCCTGTATTCATTCCATTTTGCCAATTATTCCTTAAATGCCAATCGTTCATAGGGTGAAGAAATAGTTGTGGATCATAAGCCTTCTCCATTTCATCTACATGATTGAAAGCGACCTTTTTAATTTTTTCACTTACCTCCTGCAGGTTCGCATGATCTGCCAATTGAACGAATAATTGGAACGAGGCCATGTCCCAGTTGCTTTCTGCCCGAGCATTTCTCACCCAATTTTGTGAAGAAACAAAGAGTTCCCAAGGAGATATAAATGCCAAGCCATGAAGGCTTGAGCTTTTGGGGAGGTCTTCATAAACGCCTGTAACCTCAGCGTCCATATCATTATTGATTTTCATCAATTTCCCCATCGCTTCCTCCTCTCCAAAAATCATTTTGGCCGTGGATTCCGAAAGTAGGATAGAACCGGGTTCTGCCAATCCTTCGTTTGTCCCTTTCAGCATATTCAATGAAAAGAGTTGAATAGCTTCCTTACCCATATAATTTCCAAGCTTGGTAAATTTATTTTCGCCATAAGAAAGTACTTGTTCTTGATTCCAAAAAGCAATCACCAAGTGCTTAAAATCACTTTCATATTTGGACCGCAGTTCATCTTCTAAAGGAATAGAAACAATGGGTTGAGTATCCTTATTTCCATCAATAGTACGATTTTGCATTACCTGCGCAATGCGATCATGGTTCTGGTGATAGTGGTTAAAAGATAATTCATCGGCTATCCATAAGCCTATTAGCAAGGCCACGGACATACCTACTGCCAGCCCTCCAATGTTGATAAATGAGTAAGCTTTGTTCTTGAGTAGGTTTCGATAGGCTATTTTGAAATAATTCTTAAACATATTGGAATAAGTTGAGGACATTTTAATTGGTCGGATTATCACCTTCCTACTTTCGGGTACTCCACTTATTTCAAATGGTTACGCCTACTTTATTTTTTAGTTAATGAAGTTCTTTAATTTTCCTCATACATCTATCCACGGTTTTGCTTCCTGCAGTACAAAACGGGAAGTCTCTTATTTCGATTAAAATTGAGTTATTATGTATATTTAGTAAAAATGAGTTTTAGCGCATATTTGGGCAACCATTTGGGCCTAAAACGTCCTTTTTTTGCTCCAAAAGCATTGCCCAAACCTACTCTTCGAATAGCTTACCCGCAGCAAGCTGACGGGGTATTACACCCACAGAGCTCTAATCGGAAATCACTTTCCCGGTGCGAGCATCGGGGAATTCCTTAGATTAAACTATATGAAAAAGCGCTATCATTTCAATCAATGGCTGATTACGTTGATCATAGGCAGTGCCCTTTCCTTTACTGCATGCGATCAGAACAATACCTCAGAACCAGTCAACGAACCAGAAACAATTACAACGGTAACTTTAGCTATCTATGATCAGGTGGCCCAAGAAAGTTCCTTTGCCTCCTATACCGATCCCGACGGGCCAGGTGGTGAGGCGGCTACCATCGAACCTATTGCTTTCGAAGCGGGCAAAGCTTATACGATCCTTGTACTATTTTACGATGATTCTGGGCAAGAGGAAGTCAGTATTAACGCGCAGGTAGAATTTGAAGGACTGGATCATCAAATCTGCTTTAGGACCACTGGGGTCGTGCCGGAACCATTACCGCAGACTTTTGATGACAACGGCAATCCAGTGGGTAGAGAAAATTTCTTTGGACCGAAAGAAGTCGGTTCCGGTTCGCTCCAGGTTACTTTGCGGCACAAGCCGGATAAGGAAGCGGCTGATCCTTGTGCAACCGGCATAATAGATGTGCAAACCCTGGCTTTCCCGGTTACTATTAACTAAGCCTGTTTCCTGCATTACAAACAGTTCGGTAATTGATCGGGGGGCTGTGAATTCTTCCAAAAAGTGTCAAATGCAATATAGCAAAGCTAGGCATTGATTTAGAATGGGCTGAATCCTAATTAGAAGCCGAATACGCGTTGAGCATTCTGAAAAAAGAGCTTATCGACAACCGATTTAGGCAATTGTATTCCCTGAAATGGCTCATTAACTAGGTCGCTCTTCATTGCTTCACCGGTCACAAAATATTGCCAGTCGCGTAACCATATATCCTCTATTTTTTTGATAAGTTCTTCCGGCGTTGAAGTACCATTGTCTATCAGATCGGTGCCATATAGTAGCCGGTCCTGGTAATCGATGAAGAAATTTCGGACTTTTTCCCGGTCCTGCCGTGTCTGCCAGAAAATTTGTCCCATCCGCTCGGCAAGATCCACTGTTGCATCCGGATAGCGGTCAAACCAGGCCGCCAGGCTGTCCACACTCCATTCTATACCTGTCTCTTATACACATCTGACGCTGCCGACGAAGAGGATAGTG
>CAJXUM010001034.1 GCA_913060855.1 uncultured Lewinella sp.
CGAGATCAGCCTCGGTCTCGTGGGCTCGGAGATGTGTATAAGAGACAGGCCCTATACGTATCTTGACCATACAGATACCTTGATATTTCCTGGACTACCTTTCTAGGCCCCTTAGTCAAGAGCGTATTTAGATAAACAACGATTAGTCTCCTTATTCAAATATTCAATTACCGCCTCTTTTCAGCGTATCTGCTGGAATACTATCCCGAGTGATCAATGTATCGCGAGGGGCCGCTATAGGTCTAGGAGCTGGGATATATCCAATGTCCGCCTGGCTGAAGGCGGATTCTTCCGTTCCTACCCTGGCTTTTACACGATAGTAGTATTCTACTCCGGCAACTAAGCCCTGCTGATCATATATCCAGACATTACTAATCCACTTATCGCCAACGGGTTTCATTAGGGAAATAGAATCGGATAGCGCTCGATAAACCCTATATTTAGTGCTCTTTAAACCTTCTGCCCAAGTAACCAATATATGATCGCGATATTCTCCATCACTAGCAGCAACCTCTGTTGGAGGAGTAATCTTTTTCTCATTACTCTTATCTACGCTTGAGGAAATTAGTTGTTTACCAGAAGATGCGTTCGTTGGTGACTGAGCTATCCCATTTAATCGAAACATGAAAAACATCAAAACAAACAAAAAAGGCTTAGACATTCGAAGGTTATATTTAAGTGAAGCAACTTTAGCAATATACCCTTAAGCATACAAACTTTCAAGACATCTTAATAAAATATATTTTTATCGATAATTCATTTTCTATTGCACCTAACTTATATTTGATTTTTATTTAATTTAGTTCCGTCATTCCTTAATATCCAATTCTTCAACTGTTCCGAGATATATTATGATTATTTTTTCCCAACAAGCCTAACTATTACCTATTACTTACATATACTTATGAAATCATTTAACAATGGATCATAAAACCCTGGAAAATGCAGTTGCTGGTAGCTATGATGACAATCATGCGATTCGTACATTATATCAACAGGTCGGCCCTAAAATATTAGGTTATGTCATGAATAATAGTGGCTCACGCGCTGATGGAGAAGATCTGATAAACTCGACCTTACTGAAGGTTATAGAAAATCTCAGGGCGGGTAAATATAAGAGTACTGGCCAATTTCAGGCTTATGTGGTTAAGGTAGCCGTTAATATTTGGCATCAAGAATTGCGTAATAGAAAGAAAAAGCCTCCTACCTCTTCTCTGGAGAATAAGGATCACGATTCTCTGGCAGAAAATAGTGAAGATGAAATTTATTGGAAAGTGGTTACTGAGAAAAAGTATGAAGCCATGTATAAGGCACTAGATCAATTACGAGAAAACTGCCAGAAATTTCTAAAATTATTTTACTTCGAAAAAAAATCCCAAAAAGAAATTGCAGGACTGTTCAATTTAACACCCGCTACCTTGAAGCAAAGAATGCATGTATGCCGAGATAACTGGAGAAAGGAAGCAGAGCGGAATTTGTCTAAATAAAAGAAAAATGAATGATAATAATTTTAACTCAGAAGAACGTATAAGAAAGTTTTTGAAAAATGAGATGTCTTCAGAAGAAGCCAAAAACTTCAAAGGTGATTTGGATAACGATGAGCAACTGAGAAATAACCTTCAAAGTTTTCAGGATCGTTCGTTTGTTTTTGAGCACCAGGAGCTATTCGCAATTTCCAAACAGATCAAAGAAAGTATTCAAGGTATTGAATTAGAGCCTGATGAAAATTTCGAGTGGCCAGGAGAAAAACGGAAAGAAATAGTAGAAAATCCATCTCCAAAACTCCTGCGTGGATGGCCGGCCTGGGGCTTAGGCGTATTACTCCTGCTTTTAGGAGTGGCTAGTATCTATTTTTTGGGTGCCAAGAAGGATGTCAATCTCCAGTATCAAACTTATGCTCAACCCATGGAGGTGCTGTTGGTATTAGACGAGGATGACCCTCTCTCTGCGGGCATGCAGGCTTACAGCAGTGGCGACTTTCAGCAATCTGTTAGCTTGTTAGAAGCTCAACTTAGTACACAAGCTAATCCATTCGCTCAAATCTATCTCGGAATTAGCTATTTGCTTAATGGTCAGGCAGAAAAAGCGATACCTACATTGGAAGAAATTCAAAGTATACCTCCCCTCCATTCAGCAGCCAATTGGTACTTGGCATTGGCCTTATTGGAAGTCGGTAGAAAAAATGAAGCTATTCCTCTATTGGAAGAATCGGCAAAAAGTGGGAATTATGCCGATTTGGCTGGGCAATTGTTACAGGATCTTAATAACTAAATTACGATTAGGTATGGCTTGACTGTTCTTTTTTGACAACACCAAAACCTATATGAGATACCCCACTTCTTTAATTACTTTATTTTTTTTACTCGGTCATGTCGCTATTATCGGGCAAGAAACTGGCATGGTATTTAATGACGCTGCCTACCAACAAATAGGCCTCGACACCCGTTATCTCGGAGAACGATCTAATACCTTACCTCCTCGAGTTAGCTTGAAAATGTATTGCCCCTTCGCTGGAGATCAGGGAACTACAGGGTCTTGTGTGGGTTGGGCCTGCGGCTATGGTGCCATGACTGTACGGAGAGCCATTTTGGAAGGAAACTTAAATCGAGATCAAATCACAAAAAATGCGCACTCCGCTTATTATATCTATAATCAAATACAACTCAATGATTGTCGTGGAGGTGCTGAATTGAATTCGGCCTTGCAACTCTTGCAAGAAAAAGGGGATTGTTTGCAGCAAACTTTCAACGATGACTTAGCTTGTAGTAAAAAGCCCCAACCGGCAGATTCACTGGAGGCTTTGCGCTACCGGATCGATACCTTCTACTCCATTTTCGAGCTCGGCGATCCTCCTGCCCGCAAGATAAAAGCCATTCAGGCTGCTATCGCAGACCTTAAGCCAGTCATTATTTCCATGGAATTACCTCTTGGGTTTCAGCAAATTCAAAAAGGCCAAAAAAGCTTTCAACCAACTGCTGGAGTATCCTCTGGACAGGGACATGCCCTTCTGGTAGTCGGTTATGATAAGGAAAATGGTGTTTTTGAAGTAATGAACAGCTGGGGAGAAGATTGGGCCGATGATGGTTTTGTGCAAATATCCCAAGCCACACTCGGTTTTAATGTTCGCTATGCCGTAGTTATCGATTTACTGGATACTGCTTTGGATAAAAAGCAGCAAGATTTCAAAGTTGACCTCGCTTACAATAAATGGAACCCCGATGAAGAAACTTTCCGAACCGTGCCAGTGAAACTAGATCCCCAAAAGGGAATTTACTTTATTCAATCTGAAGAGGTAGCGGTGAATGATGTTTTCCCTGTCTCTTATACACATCTGACGCT
>CAJXUM010001035.1 GCA_913060855.1 uncultured Lewinella sp.
TCAGCCTCGGTCTCGTGGGCTCGGAGATGTGTATAAGAGACAGGAGCAGTGATGACCCCTATTTATCAGACCTCGACTTATGCCCAAGAGTCACCAGGTAAGCACAAAGGCTTTGAATACGCCCGAACGCAGAACCCAACTCGTTCTGTCCTAGAAAAAAACCTGGCCGCGCTAGAGAATGGATCGCATGCCATTTGTTTTGGCAGTGGATTGGCGGCGATGGATGCTACTATGAAACTGTTGAACCCCGGCGACGAGATCATTTCTACCAATGATCTTTATGGTGGTTCTTATCGGCAAATGGTACAAATTTACCAACGATATGGTATCAAGTCTCATTTCATTGATTTGCGGGACGTAAAGAAATTAGAAAAAAAGATTTCTAAGAAGACCAAATTAATCTGGATAGAAACACCTACCAACCCGATGCTTAATATCGTTGATATCAAAGCGGTGTGTGAGGTAGCTAAGAAACATAAAATCTGGACTTGTGTAGATAATACCTTCGCCTCGCCTTACTTGCAAACCCCTTTAGACTTAGGTGCCGATATTGTTTTGCATTCTGCTACCAAATATTTGGGTGGACATAGCGATGTTGTTTTAGGTGCACTTATAGTGAAAGATAAAGAACTAGCAGATCAGCTGTACTTTTTACAAAATGCCGTCGGTGCCGTACCTGGCCCACAAGACTGCTTCCTGATCTTACGTGGTATTAAAACCTTACACCTACGGGTGGAAAGGTCTTGCAAAAATGCCAAGAAAATAGCCAAATTCTTACAGAGCCATCCCAAGACCAAAAACGTATATTATCCAGGATTTAAAGAGCATCCAGGGCATGAGATTGCCAAGGAGCAAATGAATGACTATGGAGGAATGGTATCTTTCGACCTCGTGCGGGATACCTTTGAAGATGCCATTAAAGTCCTTAGTGGAACCTCCGTTTTCACCTTGGCAGAGTCACTGGGGGGCGTCGAATCCTTGATTGGACATCCAGCTTCCATGACACATGCTTCGATTCCTCGACCCGAAAGAATTAAAGTGGGATTAACCGATTCATTGATTAGACTGAGCGTAGGTGTAGAAGATGTAGATGATTTGATTGAGGATTTGGAAAAAGCACTTGTTAACTTGTAGAAATAGCACTGATCAATAGACTTTATTCTAAAATAGTTTTATGAGTCAAAAGCGCAGTATTTTTCTTTCAGTCAAGGAACGCCCGGAACCTAATAGCAGGGCTATTAAGGTGAGGACGTGACGCAGAATGAAAGAAAAAGACAAGTTTTTGGCCATACTAAATTATTTAGAATGAAGTCTAATATATAACGAGACTTCAGACGTTAGCCTAACCATATCTCAGCAAAACGTCTGAAGTCTCAGCCCTTGCCCAAACCATTGTTGAATAGCAATTTATTTTCGTGATATAAATGCTTGGACACAGTCATTTTACACTTTTATGGCCAAGCACTTAGCAATAAACCCTTCAACAGATGTTATTACTAGGCTATGATGTAGGCAGTTCTTCGATTAAAGCATCTTTAGTAGATTCCGCCACTGGCTCTACCCTCGGCGTAGCACAGCATCCTGAGCAAGAGCTCGGCATGATATCCCATCATCCTGGCTGGGCAGAACAAGACCCGGCAACTTGGTGGAATTGTATCTGCGAGGCGACTAAAAAGCTATTAGCTAAAACCGGAGCTGACCCGGAAGCGATTGGGGCGATCGGTATTGCCTATCAGATGCATGGTTTGGTAACAGTCGATGAGAATCAAGAAGTACTCCGGCCTTCCATTATTTGGTGCGATAGCCGGGCGGTACAAATTGGGGATGAAGCCTTCGAAGATATTGGCGCAGAAAAAAGTTTACAACATCTACTCAATTCTCCAGGTAATTTTACCGCTTCAAAACTGAAGTGGGTAAAAGAAAACGAGCCTGATATTTATGCTCGTATTGCCCATATCATGTTGCCTGGAGATTATATTGCCATGAAACTCACCGGTGAGGCTAGCACGACGATTTCGGGACTATCAGAGGGAATATTATGGGATTTTCAGGAGAATGACGTCGCCCAATTGGTGCTTGATCAATATGGAATCGATCGCGCTTTTATTCCTACTATCCATCCTACCTTAAGTGTACAAGGCAAAGTTACCGCTCAGGCCGCCCAAGCGACCGGTTTACGAGCGGGCATTCCCGTAACTTATCGTGCCGGAGATCAACCCAATAATGCCCTTTCACTCAATGTATTTGAGCCAGGTGAAGTAGCGGGTACAGGCGGGACTTCCGGCGTAATTTATGCTGTAGTAGACCAGCCTTTATATGATAAGTGGTCGAGAGTCAATGGTTTTGCTCATGTGAATTACACCAAGGAAAACCCTCGTATTGGCATTCTGTTGTGCATCAATGGAGCCGGTATTCAATACAGTTGGCTCAAACACCAGATGACGGATGGTCAGCTTTCTTATACTGAAATGGAAGAAGTAGCGGCCAAGGTACCTATTGGAGCCGATGGCCTTAGCATATTACCCTTTGGCAATGGAGCCGAGCGTATTTTACGCAACAAGGACTTGGGGGCTCATGTAGATAACCTCCAATTCAACAGGCACAACCAAGCCCACCTCATCCGCGCAGCGCTAGAAGGCGTGGCATTCTCCTTCGTATATGGTGTAGATATTATTAAAGAAATGGGCCTGACTATGGATGTGATGCGCGTGGGGAATGATAATATGTTTCAGTCTCAAATTTTCGCAGAGACCATTGCCACTTTACTAGATAGCCGCATTGAAGTGATGGAAACGACAGGAGCTACTGGGGCCGCGAGGGCGTCAGGGGTCGCTGTAGGGGCCTTCTCTTCCTTGCAAGAGGCCTTAGGGCAGTTGAAGCTAGCCCACGTCTACAAACCTGCTGCTGATAAAACAGCCTATGAAGCGGCCTATGCCAAATGGAAAAAAAGTCTAGAATCTCGTTTAGAAGAATAAAACGCTACGTATATTAGGAGTATCAACCAACCTTTAATCAACAAAAAATAAAAGATATGTCTGTAGTTCTAGGATCAAAAGAGTATTTCCCTGGGATCGGAAAAATTGCCTTTGAAGGAAAAGAGTCTGATAACCCTTTAGCCTTCAAGTTCTATGACGAAAACCAAGTGGTAGCTGGAAAGACGATGAATGAACATTTCAAGTTTGCGGTAGCTTACTGGCATACGCTCTGCAATACTGGAGGAGATCCTTTTGGTGTCGGAACCAAAGCCTTCCCTTGGATGACGGCAGCTGATCCTATTCAGCAAGCCAAGGATAAAATGGATGCTGTCTCTTATACACATCTCCGAGCCCACGAGACCG
>CAJXUM010001036.1 GCA_913060855.1 uncultured Lewinella sp.
GAGATCAGCCTCGGTCTCGTGGGCTCGGAGATGTGTATAAGAGACAGCCATAGGGCTTCATTATTTTATCAATGCCATCGTTTCTCTGTATAATTTTGATTTAGAGAACCCTGTTGAACCCCTGGAGAAAAACGATGGCCGCTTATTGCTTATTCGTTTGACTAACAGTAGTTTAATTGTCTGCGCGTGTTATTTTCTATTTCTTCATTTTCCCACGCTTGGGTTTTACGTACTTCCTTTTGGCATTATAGTGCTACTTGATTATCTGTATTGGCATTTTAAAACGTAATCGTTGAGTTTCGGCATTTTTCCGAAAAAACCTGCTTCTCAAACAACTTTATATTTTGCCATAGAAGTCTACCAAATAAACGATACTTTTGCGCCATGAAAGCAAGTCCACAACATAAATTGACTAATGAAATCCTAACAGAGAATGTATGGACACTGATGCGCAGATTATCACTACCTGCGATCATTGGTATGTCAATCAACGGGATCAATGCCTTTGTGGATGGTTTGTTTGTTGGGCAATTTCTGGGGCAGGAAGCCCTTGCAGCTGTATCCCTGGCCTTTCCACTCATGATGGTTACCAATGGTATTTCGGCGATGATAGGTGTAGGTTCTTCTTCTTTATTGAGTATTGCCATTGGGTCTGGAGATATAGATACACAGCGGAAGATTTTTGGTACGCTCACCTTGCTGTCTCTGATATGCTCTTTGATATTGTCGATATTGGGAATTGTATTTGCGCCCGAACTCATTGGTTTTATGGGGGGGACAGGTGAAATATTGAGTTTGGGGGTTACTTATTACCGCATTATGATGATCGGGGCCTTTTTTCGGATTTTTGCGGTAGCGGCCAATATGTTGGTGCGGGCTGAAGGCAAGATCAAAGAAGCGATGGTGTTTTCTATTATTGCCGCATTGCTCAATATCGTATTGAATCCCATCTTTATCTATTATCTGGATGGTGGTATTGCGGGCGCTGCCTGGGCCACTGTTGTCGCCATGGTTGTTTTTACCATATTAAGTGCCTTGTATTATATACGCGGAAAAGCCAATTACGAGGTATCATTGCGGGATTATAGCCTGTCTCCAAAGCTGTTGCGGCCCATTTTAAGTGTAGGGGTTTCGGCGATGATGATGCAAATGATGTTCTTTGTACAACAGGTTATCGTATTCAAGCTTTTGGCACACTATGGAGATGATTGGGATATAGCTTTCATGGGGAGTTCTTATCGGGTCTTATTATTGATTCTATTCCCCAGCTTTGGCTTTGCACAGGCACTACAACCGGTAGTAGGCATCAATTATGGGGCTGGTCAATTTCAGCGTGTAAAATCGAGTTTTAAAGCATTTGGGATAAGTGCTACAGCCATTATGGCGGCCGCCTGGCTGTTTATTATGCTGCAACCTCAGGTTTGTCTTTCTTGGATGATGCCTGATGCGACTTTCACGGCAACCGATCTCTTCGACTTTAGAATGATGATGCTTAGTCTTCCGAGTTTCCCGATATTTTTTATGAGTACCACGCTTTTTCAAGCCATTGGAAATGCTCGAGTCGCTGGCTTTTTGATGATCGCTCGGGAGTTATTACTCTTCGTACCTATCGTTTTTATCTTACCGCTATTTTTTGGTGTGAGTGGGATCTATTATGCTGCTGTTCCGGTCAATATTATCGTGCTGATTGTAATGGCTTTCACTTTGCGCAGTGAGTTTGCTAAACTGGAGCGGGCTTAGATTAGAATTTATTCCACCCTAATTTGTAGGAAGCAAAAAGGGCCTTTCGCATTTACCTTAGTATTACGAAGTATTTTGGATCCTATTTTAGCACCTTAGCCGCCATAAATAGGAACTATGAGGAAGAGGAATCGTTAAGGTTTTCGTATTTGCTGAAGTGGATAAAGAAAAGTGCTCCACTGTATTGTAACCAAAGATTAATCTCACGTTACTTAGTAAAGCAAACTCATGAAAGTCAATTATTTCGCGCTACTCCTACTGGCTGTAATTATTGTTAGTCCTTTGATAGGACAAGACAACAAAAAACTGATTCGAGTTCCTCTCTATAACACCCTTGATACTATTTCACACAATTCAGAGCGGTTTTACCTAGAGAAAACTATACCTGAACTAAGGGGAGTACCAAAAGACCTAGACACTTTTTTAATATTTTCCTACTCTTTCTCTAATCATCAGAGGGTTTATGAGAATTATAAGCTAATTCCTGAGAAAGGATTCAAGTCGAACAACATTGACCCCAAAACCATTACAGATCATCCAATTAAGCACAAATTATATGCACTGAGTGGACTGAGAGGAGAAAAGAAAATAGTGATTGCTGATACGAACAATAATGGAAGTTTAGCTGATGAGACCATTATGGAATTTTCAGCTACTGTCTCAGAAGAAATCATCTTTGCTAGGGATAATTGGTCAAATTTGATGCTTGTCCATACTGAGCATTTCCATAATGGGCGTATTGTGTCACGGCAAGTGGTAGGGAAGATTGATCCCTACGTTAAACTAGTAAACCCTCTGAGTGAGTTGCAGGAAAAGCTAATGTTGAGCTTTAAAGAATTTGAATATCGAAAGGGTATTTTCTTTCTTGATGGCGAGAACTACTTAATTACCTCTCATAGGTCTAGCAATTTATTTAAGCTTATTTCGCTAGATAAACCCAAGCAAGTAGCCTACCCAACCCTACAACTGGGGCAATCGATTCATATTGGTCAATCGATTATCTCTTTCGAAGAAGTTGATCCGGAAAAGAACGAGCTTTTATTGATAAAGATCCATGAAGATGAAATAAAAGCTAGTGAGTATGGAGGGCTAGTGGGTATGAAAGCTCCTAATATACAGGGACAAAACCTAGCTGGCAAGAGGTTCGATCTAAAAAACAAACAGGGCAGCTATTTTATGCTCGAATTTTGGGGAACCTGGTGCGGTCCCTGCAAAGCTGATCATCCTGAGTTAAGAGACTGGAACGATAGATTTGAAAAAAAGAATATCAGCCTAGTTGGGATTGCAATGGACAGCAATGCTGACCGAGTTAGTAACTATACAAAAGAAACCTCCTTAGAATGGGAACAGATTTATTTTAAATTGTACGGGGAAGAGTTTAAGAGAATAACCAATGAATACTATGTGACTGGATATCCTACCTATTTTTTGATTGACCCTCAAGGCATTATTATCGCAAGAGGAGGACTTGAGGACCTAGAAGGAGACTTGGAAAAGCTACTGAGAGAGAAATAGACTAATGGCTTTCGTCTTTGTGCTGCAGAGAACCTGTCTCTTATACACATCTGACGCTGCCGACGAAGAGGATAGTGTAG
>CAJXUM010001037.1 GCA_913060855.1 uncultured Lewinella sp.
GGCTCGGAGATGTGTATAAGAGACAGCATAGCGCTGAATGATTTTGGCAAAACTACCATAACCACGAGGATGCCGCATCCGAGGAGATCCATCCGTAGAATACATGACCAGTTGGCTAGCAATGAATTGCTCTTGCAAGGATTCATCCATAATAAAATAAGCGCCAGAAGTGCCGGTGGGACCCATTTTCATCAAGACATCCACATAAGATTGATTCGTAGCCTTAGCGACTTCTTCGAGAGTTTGTCCTGCATATTCTCCTGTCCCGAATAGCGTTGCTGCCGGGCCATTGCGTTGCTGTACCCTGTTATATAGATAATCAGTCAATTCTTTTTTTCGTGTTAATTTGGCTTGTTTGAAATCAGCTTCCGTTTTGGCCCATTTAGGAAACAGAATGCCGATGCCGGTAAAACTGGCCATATAAGGATAAACATCGGCGGATAGGAAAATACCATCAGCATGGGCTTTGTCGATTATAGAAAGTATTTCCTGCGCTCTTTCCGGCCCCTTGCCATATACTACTTTCAGGTGGGCAATATGGACTCTACAATGTTCTCCTTGCCGGATCAATTCTTCAATACTTGCTTGCACCGCTTCATCATCTTCATTGCGCATGTGGCTCATGATAATCCCATCATTTTGGCCAATTGTTTTGGCCAGTGAAATGAGCTCTTCTTCGGGCGCAAAAAGGCCAGGCACGTATTCTAGCCCAGTACTCATACCATAGCAACCTGCCGCCATGGCTTCGGCCAGTAATTCATTCATCTTGGCCATTTGTTGTTCATTCGCCGTTTCTTTATCAGGAACCTCAGCGAGGCGTCGCAAGGTGCCATGTCCCAGGAGATAAGCAATATTGGGCTGCAGTGGCTGCTCTGCCATTTCATCAAACCATAGCGATGGATTTTGTGGCGAAGATTCAAAGAAGTTGGGACTGGAACCATCCTGCCCGAGGATAATGGTGGTGGCTCCCATGGCGAGAAAATTGAGCATAGAGCTATCTCTTACAGGATCACCATGGGCATGGGCATCTATAAAACCTGGACTAATGATCTGTTCAAAAGCGGGAATGATTTTCTGAACACTTATCTTATTAGTGTCCACCGTCCCCACAAATGCGATCTCATCTCCTTTAATGAGTACATCACCAATAAAGGGGGCAGCACCGGTCCCGTCAATGATGCGACCGTTCTGGATCAGTAAGTCAAATTGCTTACTATCGGAAATGATGCGGTCAAAGGCCGCTTCTTCTGGAGACTGACAGCCGAAGCCTGCTAATAAAATTAAAGACAAATAGAGGTACTTGGATAATTGCATCTTATTGGATCGTTTCTTGTTCTAATTGTGCTAAATAATCAGGTGTAAAATCAGCTCCAATACCAATATCGTCGGGGACATTTACGATACCTTGTTCTCCGTAGACAATACCACCTTGCACGGGATCTTCGGCATGCATCAAGGGGGAATCCATATCGTAGTGAATGATATTGGAACAAGCTAGTACAAAATGGGCTAATGCAGAAATCCCAAGACGGGTTTCTGAAAAACAACCAACTTGGGAATAGATGCCCGCTCCTTCTGCAATAGCGGCTATTCGCAATGCATTTCTAATTCCACCGGATTTTGTCAGCTTTATATTGAAGTAATCTACTGCATGCCAATGAGCTAGTCGCTGGGCATCATGATGATCAAACAAGGCTTCATCGGCCATCAAAGGAATGGGACTATCGTTTTTTAGGCTAGCCAATCGATGGGCGTTCCAACGGGGAATGGGTGCTTCGCAATGCTCTATACCGAAGGGCGCTAATGCCTTTAGCGTAGCTCTTGCTATTGTTTCGGTCCAGGCTTGATTGGCATCTATACGAAGGGGGATATCATCGCCAATCGCTGTTCTAATGGCACTTATTCTTTCCACATCTTCCTCCGTTGAGCCTCCTAGTTTAACCTTAATATCCCTAAATCCGTGCTGGACAAAAGACAAGGCCTCTGTAGCCATTTCATGGGCTGATCCCAAGCCTACGGTCATATCTGTGTGGATGACTTTCTCATTGCTTCCACCCAAAAAAGCGTATAGAGGGAGTTGGCAGTGTTTGGCCGCCAAATCATAGAGGGCCATGTCAAAGGCGCTTTTTATACAGGGATTGAAAGCTATCGCTCGGTCTAGTTCATCCAGTCTATCCCCAATTGCCAAGGGATTTTTCCCAATTAGAAGCCGAGATAAGGGCTGGGCTACCGCAAAATTCGTTTCCTGTGTTTCACCGTGAATGGTGGGGAAAGGGCTGCATTCACCTATCCCATATATGTTTTGATTAGTATGGATCTTAATGGCGATGTTTTCCGCATGCGTAATCGCCCCTAATGAAATCACAAAGGGAGACTTCAGGGGAATGGTCATTTTATAAATGGCGACCCTAGTAATCTTAAGACTTGAATGTAGTGGGTTGGTCATAGCAATTCAATGACTTTGATGGTAAAATTAATCGGCGATTATTTTAAATATGGCGGTCTTGACTCGTTTGCTGACCTGGCCATTGGGGAGCTCTTCTTCCAGTACAAGTGCTTGAGCAGGAGGCGAGTGGAAGACTTCTTGTAAGTTCCGGATGGGTGACACTGGGACTTTCTGTGCTTGAAAACGGGACAATAGTTCTTCAGCTGTCCAGCGTTTAAAGGCGGGGGAGAGGTGCGCTGTGAGCTTCTCGCGATGCTTGAGGCGCAGCGCATTGGTGGTGAAGCGAGGGTCTTGCTTTAGTTCGGGCAATGCCAGACAATCCAAGAGTTTTTGATACTGCTGTTCGGTCCCGGTAGCTAGGATCAAGGGCTTGTTGTCCTGGCTATAAAAGATATCACCATAGGGCGCAATATTAGGATGCTGGCTCCCCATTCTTTCTGGGATTTTTTGGAGATTGAGCCAGTTGGCGGCCTGATTGGCCAAAGACGCAATACCCGTATCATAGAGTGAGACACTGATATGACAACCTTCATGGGTCTTAAATCGTTGGAGGAGCGCGAGTAAGATGCCTTCTTTCAATTGGTGAGCCGCCAAGATATCGATCAGTGCCACCGGCATTTTAACGGGATTACCATTTGCTTCGCCATTCATGTAGATCCAACCGGTTTCTGCCTGCATGGCGACATCAAAGCCCGGCCGGGGATCCCCATGGCCGTAAGCTGTAATGCTGGCGTAGATTAGGTTGGGATTTGAGGCTCGAAGGCTAGTGGCATCCATGCCATATTTCAGGGCTGATCCCGCTTTGAAGTTGCTGATGACAATGTCAGCTTCTTGGATGATAGCCAAGACTTTATCCCGTTCAGAAGGATCGGAGACTGTCTCT
>CAJXUM010001038.1 GCA_913060855.1 uncultured Lewinella sp.
ATCTACACTATCCTCTTCGTCGGCAGCGTCAGATGTGTATAAGAGACAGTCAGTAAAGACGGGAGCCTAGTATCTAATATTCAGCTCAAAAGAATCAATAATCGTCCATTAATTTAACGCTATATCATGAGACAACCTCTAGTCATCTATTCTGCAATTTTCATTGTTTTCATCGGAATGTTTTTTTCCTGTGAGCAAAAAGAAACGCCACCTCCGAATATTATTTTCATCATGTCAGATGATCACACCACCCAAGGCATCGGAGCCTATGGAAGTCGACTGGCAGGCCTGAATCCAACCCCTACCATAGATCGTTTAGCTAAGGAAGGTATGCTATTTGAAAGCGTATTTTGTACCAACTCTATCTGCACCCCCTCGCGGGCCAGTATTATGACGGGACAATATGGACAGGTCAATGGTGTAGTAGATTTGAGCGGAAAACTAAAGCCTGAAAATCAGTACCTAGCGCTGGAGATGAATAAACTAGGGTATCAAACGGCGATGGTGGGTAAGTGGCATTTAAAATACGCGCCGGAGTCTTTTGACTATTACAATGTATTGTCAGGACAGGGGGATTACTTCAATCCGACCCTTTATGCCAAAGAAGGCGGTGAGGAAAAAGAAATCAAATTTGCAGAAGGCTTGATTCGAGCCGTAAGTGCGACTAAATATGAAGGTCATTCTTCTGACGTGATCACCGATATCTCACTCGACTGGCTCAAAAACAAGCGGGATAAGACCCAACCTTTTTTCTTGATGCACCACTTCAAAGCGCCGCATGATTTTTTCGAATTTGCGCCCCGGTATGAGGACTACCTGGAGGAAGTAGACATCCCAGAACCGAGCAGTTTATGGGATAATGAAAATAATGGCTCCATCGCTACTAGAGGCATCAATGACGGACTGCTGGATACGATCGGTTCTTCCATAGGGCATAGAAATATCATCCGCAATATGGGCATGCATATGAAAATCGATCCTGAAATTCCTGATCCTGAATACAAAAGATTAGCCTATCAGGAATACTTAAAAAGATACCTACGGTGTGTAAAAGGCGTGGATGACAACGTGAAGCGCTTGTTTGAATACCTGGAAGAAGAGGGCCTGATGGACAATACCATCATTGTGTATACGGGTGATCAGGGATTCATGCTGGGAGAGCATGATTATATTGATAAAAGATGGATGTACGAAGAATCCATGCGGATGCCCTTCTTGGTCCGATATCCGGAAAAGGTCAAAGCGGGCAGTCGGACCGATGCGATCATCAACAATACGGATTTTGCACCCACACTGATCGAACTAGCGGGAGGCCAAACACCAAATTATATGCAGGGAAGTAGTTTTAAGACGATCCTAGAAACCGGCCAAGAACCAGCGGACTGGCAACAAGAAACTTACTATCGGTACTGGATGCACATGGCCCACAAGCACAATAACCCCGCCCATTTCGGTATCCGAACCAAAGATTATAAACTTATTTTCTATTACGGACTTGATTTCATGGAACGGAATACGAATGCACAAGCTTGGGCTCATAACCCAGCCTCTATGTCTTATTTCCAGACCCCTGCGGCTTGGGAGTTCTATGATTTGAAGAATGATCCGCATGAAATGGATAATAGGTATGGAGATGAAGAATACGACTCCATTATCAAAGACTTGAAAGGCCGGCTGAAAGCCCTTCGCGCCAAGGTAAAGGAGGATGACACGCAGTATCCTGAAATTGCGCGGGTGGTTCAGGAGAATTGGAATTAAAGGGTATTCTTTAACTTCTAGGGTTCGTTTTGAAGTTGTTGGGAATAATGATTCGCTGGATATTGGGCAAAAGGGGCGCTCCGGTGACAGGGAGGTCTAAATGTCTATTGTATCATGCCTTGTGTGACAACTAAGCGTTTTTTTGGATATTTTTAATCCTGTTATCCAGAAATCTAAGCTAAATAGGTTAAACTGCCACCTAGACGAAAAAGACTCATTTAATGACACCTGAACCTGATTTATCCACTCCTTCTGATTTACCGATTATACTATTGGTTTTTTCTAATGAAACAGAAAAGCAGCTCGATGGTAGCACTAACGATAGGTATTTAGAAGAGCTGGAGGTAGAGAAACAGGAGATTAAAAAGGCCATAGAAGAAGCCAATGAAAACGCCATTAAAAAAGGGTCTGGTGGTCCCATTTGTCAGTTAGAAATACTAGAAGGGCGGGAAGCCAATATTCAGGGGATCTATGATAAGTTTATCATTCACGAGGGACGAATCGCCGTTTTCCATTTCGCCGGTCATGCCGATGGTTATCAACTCCTGCTACAAAGTGTTGAGAAAGATCAACCGAAGATCGCCCATGCTGGAGGGCTCATCGCTTTTTTCCGTCAACAGGCCAGTTTAAAACTCCTATTTCTAAACGGTTGTGAAACCCACCAACAGGCTAAAGAAATATACGATGCTGGTATCCCCGCCGTGATTGGCACCAATTGTTCGATTGAAGATACCTTGGCCAGGAAATTTGCCCACCAATTTTACCGGAATCTGGCGATGGGGGTGTCGCTGGTTCGGGCTTGGGAATATACCCTCGCCTTCATCCGATCAGAAACGGATGCCAGCCCTGATCTTTATCTCGAACAGGGTACGCGGGGCATAGGCATAAAACTGAAGGGAGATTCCAAGAAATATTCCTGGGATCTTTATACCCAATCGTTCGATTGGAACCTGGGAAGCGAGGCCAAAAACCCAGTTTTTGGATTACCCACACCGATACAAAATGAGCTACCGAAAGCCCCCTTCCGCTACCTGGAACGCTATCAAGCAGCTCACGCGGAGATATTTTTCGGCCGGGGTCGCGAAATCCGCCGCCTATTTAGCTTACTTATCTCAAAACAGGATGCACCGCTCATCCTATTTCATGGGCAGTCGGGCGTAGGCAAATCCTCCGTATTAGAGGCCGGCCTTTTTCCTCGATTAAAGGCCCGCACGCCTGTGCTGGGAAATCGGATTGTTTTTGCCCGCCGAGACTCACGCAAAGGATTATTGGATACCCTCAAAATTGCACTTGCCGAGTCGCTCAAACCTTATACCTCCGACACAGCCGAGGAAATGATCAAAGAGACTGTATTTCAGCTGGTGGAAAGTCATCTGGCTAGTATTGCTGCGATGAAGAAGCCGGAAGGCAAACCAGTAACGGAAAAGTCGCAAAACCCTTTTTATGATGAAATCCCGAGCTTAGTCATCGTATTAGATCAGGCGGAGGAATCTTTTACGCGCCCTTTGCAAGGTGTCGACCCTGTCTCTTATACACATCTGACGCTGCCGACGAAGAGGATAGTGTAGAT
>CAJXUM010001039.1 GCA_913060855.1 uncultured Lewinella sp.
AGCGTCAGATGTGTATAAGAGACAGTCATTACCCCATAAGGGGATCAGTCTCTTCCTCTCCATAATGATTTCAGCATACTGTTCCTTTGATATTACCGAGGTGGCAACGACTAGCGGTTGAGCCAAAAACGGAAAAACGACCAAGCCCATTAAATTCAGCATCAAATGAAGCGGGTTGATGGGCGGCACCTTGCCTTCCATAACCGCTTGCATAAATTGCTGAAAGAAATAAGATTTTTGGGCTTTATCCATAACGCCCATTTTTTCAATATAACCCTCAGGATTTTCTCTGGCATTCGTTAGGATAAAGTGAGGAACATTAGCATTTTCCGACAATAAATCAAGATAATGTCCAACGAATGCTTCAATTTTTTCTTCTAGGGTCGTAGTCCGATTATCCAATATATTAATCACTCCACCGAAGAATTCCTGCATCGTCTCGTTCATGATTATGTCGTACAGCTTCTTTTTACTCCTAAAGTAGTAATTCAGCAGGGCTAAGTTGATATCTGCTGCCTCGGCGATGTCCCTGGTCTTGGTCCCAGCGAAGCCTTTCTGTTGGAAGATAATGCGAGCGGCTTCCTTAATTTTTTGTTCTGTATCTTTTTTTTGATCTGCCAATCTGGATTTTTTTTATAGGACAAAGCTAAATTGAAAAAATGATTTAATCAAGTGTTTAATCTTTTTTTTTAAACAAATGATTAATTTCTCTCAACTTGTACCTTTTAGTTCTACACCACGCTCGCTTATTATGCTTGAGCTGATAGCTTGAATTCCCAACTTGCTAAAAACAATATGATGATGATTTCTCCAATAAAATAGATCAGTCCTAAATAGGTTACTGATTCATTTAGGTAAATAATTAACCCTAATGTCGTGAGGCTATAAATCATATTCGCTATTGCTATGCCCTTTAGATAAGGTTTCCAATTTTTCTTTAACAGCCAATAACATGTGAAAGAATATACGGCAAAGCCAACAGCAAGGCTTGCAAGGGCATAGAGTATTGTGCTGGGCATTCCGAAAACCGATTCAAACCTAGCCAACACCTGGCTCAGCAGAACCGCGGTTACCATAGCACCTATGCCATCGATCAAAAATAGCTGTCTAAAGTCCATATTAGCAAGCATGTCCTTATTTTTCAGGTTCATTTAGCAACTCTACGATAATTTCATTTTTACGATTAAAAACTTCATAAGGTGGATTATAGCCCAACAAGTAAAATCGGTTGGTATAAGCAATGCCCTCGGCATCTAACGCTGCTTTTAATTTCGCCTGGTACGCTTCTATTTTTACATCATTAGCCCAACCGCCAAAAGTGATGGCGGCAACCGTTTTTGCGGGTTCTTCACGAAATTCTATCTGTGACTGATTAGGTTGAGGAAGCGTTTCTCTCTTAAATTTCTTGGGCACCATAAACATCATTGTCATCGTATCCTCTAATGACATGGCTACTGGAGAGGTCATCGCTATTTTTTCGTTGGTATCGTTTCCGCCGAAAATGTATCCTGCTAAAATAGAGAAGCCTTTATTTGATGCCTCTTTATAGGCTTTAGTGGATAGTTTGACGGAAGTAAACAAGCTAGCCTCGTAGCGGCGTATCTCAAATGCGTCATATTTCTTGTCGACTACATAAGGGTAAGTTTCAATATTGCGTTGTGCGCTCATGACATAGAAAGATAAAAGAATGAAAGCTAAGATGATTAGGCTGGATAAAATTAATACTATTTTCATTAGTGAGTTTGAGTTCGTTTTTTACGCCCTCTAATCGTTCAATCATAGATACCATTATAGAGGCGGTGTACAGTAGACTTTTTTAAGACTAATTTGTAGGAAGCAAAAGCGACTTTTGCGGCTGTCCTGCGTTCCGTCTCCGTCTGGCCGCCGGACAGGCTCCCCTTTAGAATTATGGCTATTAGGGTCCGGGCGGGCCTTGGTCAGCCATGAAATTCATCTTTTTTCTCCTATAAAACTAGTTCAGATAGCGTCTAGGTATTCCAACCAAAATTCACGCAAATAGTTGGGCATAGCGATGAGGAAGTTTATTTTTTCTCCGTGCCGCTGTGTCGAATAGCACAGAGCATCCAGATAACCCTTTAACCCTAAACTTTAAACCCGGCGGGCATACTACTGGACAAATCTGGTTTATTAGATTAAAGTTGAAGGTTTATAGGCTTAATCTCTTGGCATAAACCTTCAAACCTAAACTTTTAAACCCAGTTTTGGCGTGAAATGTCCGGTCGATAGTGATCTTTAGTGAGCTGAGTTAGGCCTGTAACCTGGATGGTTGCCCCCTCCACATCAACATGTGGTTGCTCCACTCCCCCCAAAAACCTACCTTTAAATCGACAAACCATAGCACCAATTCTCCCATAATGGCAAAACACCTTTCTCCTCCCCCACGCAAACTCTCCTGGCTGACCCGACTACTGGTCTTCACTAATCATGTGTATGCGCTGGGTGGGTGGGTCTCTGTAGGTATGGGCAGCTTAATGATGTGGCTTTGTTATACGCTTAGTAGACCGGCAGTACTTGATTTCTTGGACATATCCCTCGATCTGGGGCTGGTGGTGACCTTGCTAATTGGAATGGCGTTTCTGGGCCTAGGAATAGCATCATTGATATACTTCACCTACAAGGAGGGCTGGCGGGGAGTATGGCTATTGAGACATGGAGAGGTTGCTATGGGGAAATGGATCGAAGAAGAAGAACCGGACCGGGGGGCGGAACCTCACAAAGTCGTGTGGAATTACTTTACTTTTCAGGCGAAAAAAGCAACACGTCAATTAACCTCCCTCATTAACTCACTAGATAGTACCAAACTCGTGTGGAATTACTTCGCTTTTGAGACGAAAGACGGAACAACACATCAATTAACCTCCCTCGTTAACTCACTAGATAGTGCCAAACTGAAAGATGAGGCAGAAGAACTGATTTTGTATGACCCTCAAAAACCCGATCGGGCGGTGGTGTTTGATGCGATTCCCAATGCCCCGGCGATTTTACCGGATGGCCGTTTTGGGCCGACCCCTAATCCTAAGGCAGGCTTCCTGTTAGCTCCGCTATTGGTTTTGCTGCTAAATATTGGCTTCTATACTTATCATTTTGGTTCCTCGGAGGAAAGAACACTGTCCGAACCCGAACGCTATAATGAAGCCCTTGATTACTACCTGAGTGGAGAAGATGAAAAAGCCAAAAAAGCATTCCAAATCTTCATTGAATTATTAGAAGATAAACCGCCCAGTAATTTTGATTTCTTTGATCATGAGAGCTGTCTCTTATACACATCTGACGCTGCCGACGAAGAGGATAGTGTAG
>CAJXUM010001040.1 GCA_913060855.1 uncultured Lewinella sp.
AGATCAGCCTCGGTCTCGTGGGCTCGGAGATGTGTATAAGAGACAGGTTTTTAATCAATAATCAACTTATAAGCAGTTTTTTCTATAAACATCCTCGAATTATAGATAAATCAACTAGAAAGTCCTGCCTTATAATTCACAGCTCACAAAAGAAGCATAGATTTTATGTACTTCCAGTCACGCGGCCGTATATTGGTAGAATAATCACAAAAGCGTTTATTATGAAAAAAGTGGCTATTCTTATATTCCTATGCTCTCCCTTCTTCTTCATGCCGCTCTTTGGCCAAAACACAGCTTATGATATTGTCCTTCAGGGAGGAAGGGTGATGGATCCGGAGACGGGACTGGACGCTGTCCGAAACGTGGGAATTCGAGGCGATCGAATTGTAGAAATTTCAGCGGACAAACTAATGGGAAAGGAAGTCATAGATGTATCGGGATTGGTAGTAGCGCCCGGGTTTATCGATTTGCACGTCCACGGCATGACGCCTAAGGCCCATGAATACCAAGCGCGCGATGGCGTTACTACTGCCCTTGAATTGGAAGGAGGTATGCTATTTTTAAGGGAGTGGCTGGATAATAAGGTCGGTAAAACACTGGTCAACTACGGCGCTTCCATTCCCCATAGCGCTTTGCGCGCCCTGGCCATGAAACGATATGGCCACTATTTCGGGGCCGCTCGGAAAATCATCGAAACAGAAGGTTTTGACAGCCCTAATTTGAGTAAAATCATGATCAATATGGGGCGAGCTAGTTACCAAGCTTTGACTGAAGAGGAAATCGATAAAATGAAAACTTTGCTCAAAGTCGAGTTAGAAGCAGGAGCACTCGGAGTCGGAGTCCCCGTCGGTTATTATCCCGGTGCAACACATGGAGAAATCTATCGCGTCTATGAATTCGCAGCAGCTTATCAGGCACCAGTATTTTCGCATACCCGAGGCTTTGGGATGCCAGGTATTCAAGAGGCTATCGCCAATGCCACGACTAGTGGCGCACCTTTACACATCGTCCACGCCAATAGTCTTTCCTTGGGTGAAATACAGGTAACCCTCGACATGGTGGCCGCCGCCCAGCAACGCGGCCTGGATATTACTACCGAGGTATATCCTTATACAGCTGCTTCTACTTCTTTGGAATCCGCTATTTTCGATGAGGGCTGGCAAGAAAAGCTGGGCATTTCTTATGAAGATTTGCAATGGGAGGCCAGTGGTGAGCGACTGACAGAAGAAACATTTAAGAAATATAGGAAGTCCGGCGGAGTCGTCATTATTCACATGATGAAACCCGAATGGATAGAAAAAGGCATCGCTTCCCCGATCACCTCCATCGGCTCGGATGGCATGCCCTACGCCCCCAAGGCACACCCGCGAACTGCCGGGACCTTCTCTCGTGTATTGGGAAAATATGTACGAGAAGAAAAGATCATCAGCTTAATGGAAGCCTTGCGAAAAATGACCTTACTCCCCGCCCAACGTTTAGAAGGTATTTCACCGGGTACACGGTTGAAAGGCCGAGTCCAGGTCGGGAGCGACGCAGATATCACGGTATTCAATCCCAACACCATCATCGATAAAGCAGATTTTAAAGGTTTACAATTTTCAGAAGGTGTAACCTATGTTTTGGTCAATGGCCAGTGGGTAGTCAAAAATGGGGAGATTGTAAAAGATGTTTTCCCCGGCCGGCCAGTGGTGGGGCGGTATCGGCGATAAGCGTTTATGCTGTCAAGAGCTATGATAAAGGCCATAGCTTACTTTGCTTTGGGTTTGATCACCTTCCTGGTACTCTCTCTGTTAGCTGGTTATTTCTATCGGGAGCGGATTGCTTTTCTAGATGCCGCCTATCAACTCTTTATGGTGGTTTATAAAGGTGATTTTGCTACCTTTCTAAAGAGGCGAGAGGTCAGACGACAGAGGCGAGACGGGCTAGATATAGGGGCAGAAGGTGCACCCTAGCAGTCTCTTGTGAAGTCGGAATCTCGGTTGGGCTAGGCTAGTTTTCCAACTTCCGATTTCCACTTTTTCAATATCGTTTTGCTCTTTTAGTTACATTTTCAGATGTAAACACTTCGCGTGAGAAATTACTGTCTTTTTTCGCTTCTCTCTTCTAAAAGTCTTTTAGTATGCACAATCCGTCAAAGCTTGATCCAAAATACTGATGCCCAGGTCAATTTCTGCTTTGGTAATGGTCAAGGGAGGAGCGATGCGGAAGACACCGGCAAAGCCTTTTATACGTACAATATTCATACTGAGCCCCAAATCTAAACAACGATCGGAAATTCGACTCCCCAATTCTGGTGCAGGTATCTTGCTACTGCGATCTTTTACGATTTCCATTCCCAACAGTAAGCCGCGCCCCCGTACATCGCCGATACATTCATGCCGTTCCTGCAAGGCCAGGAGCTGGTCCTTCAAATACCGGCCTTGTTCCCGGGCGCGGGCGGCCATGTCCTCCTCTAGTAAAATACCTAGCGTCGAGAGGCCCACTGCTGCGCAAATGGGGTCAGAAACGTGAGAAGTCACATAGATAAAGCCTTTCTCATAGCAAGTTTCTTCGATTTCCTTACTCGTAAGGGTGGCTGCCAAAGGGAGTCCTCCACCCATAGTTTTGGATAAGGTGAGGAAATCGGGCTGTACTCCCACGTCTTCAAAAGCGAAGTTACTGCCTACTCGACCAAAAGCAGTTTGCGCTTCATCAAAGATCAGATACAAGCCTCGCTCATCACATAATTCCTTTAGGCGCTTGACGTATCCAGGAGTCAATTCAATAATGCCCGCCGCACTCAAGATCGGCTCGGCAATCATAGCGGCATAAGCGCCCACCGATTGCTGATCGACTAGCTGCATACCTGCCTCCAGACAGGTATTGTCACAGGTGCCTTCACAGTGCCGAATGGGACAGCGATAGGCATAGGGCGCTGGCAACATCAGGCTCCCCGGAAGGTTGGGGCCATAGCCGGTCCTGGTTTGGGAGTAGGTGTAGGATTGTGCCCCCGCTGTCATGCCGTGCCAAGAGCCCCCGAAAGCAACGATTTCAAAACCCTCCGATGCTAATTTTGCCATTCGGATGGCTACTTCGTTTGACTCTGAGCCGGTATTGATGAAAATCGCTCGATCTAATTGATCCGGTAGTAGGTCGATGAGTTTTCTTCCCAATTCCAATAGTGGCGGTGAAAGCATCGTGCTCAATAGGTGAATGGAGGTACCGCTAGCCTGGCGAATGGCTTCCACAATTTTGGGATGATTGTGACCAAAAACAGCACACATTTGTCCGGAAGTAAAATCCAAGATCTGTCTCTTATACACATCTCCGAGCCCACGA
>CAJXUM010001041.1 GCA_913060855.1 uncultured Lewinella sp.
TCTACACTATCCTCTTCGTCGGCAGCGTCAGATGTGTATAAGAGACAGCCTTCAAGGTCATTGGAAATACCTGCGCTTATACGATTGTGATTTACATGCAGAACGCACGCTGGCAGTCATTCGCAATGAGCAGTTAGATTTTAAGGTAATGTTGGGCGCTTACATCGTAGCCGAGATGAATAATTTTGGTTGCCCTTGGGGAGGTGGCGTCTATTCAGAGGAACAGTTGGACACCAATCGCACGCAAAACCTAAGACAGATCAACAAGCTCATTGACTTGGCCAATCAGTATCCCAATATTATTACCTCTCTATCGGCTGGTAATGAAGCCTGCGTAGATTGGACGGATCATTATGTCCCGGTGGAGCGAGTGGTGGAATACGTAAAGCTGATTAAAAAAGGAGCCAAACAACCCGTTACCTTTTGTGAAAACTATGTACCCTGGCTGCATAAGTTGAAACCTTTAGTTGAAGTCGTCGATTTTATTTCAATCCATACTTATCCCGTTTGGGAATACAAGCAGATTCACGAAGCTATTAGTTATACGAAAGATAACTACAATGCTGTGGCCAACTTATACCCAGATAAAGCCGTCCTCATCACGGAAGCTGGCTGGACGACCCAATCTAATGGAAATGGCATCAATCCACAACAGGTGAACGAAACACTACAAAAGGCCTATTATGAGGATTTAGTAGAATGGACTACTGCCGAAGGAATTACCACTTTTGTGTTTGAAGCCTTTGATGAACCTTGGAAAGGCTCTTCCGATCCGCTAGAACCCGAGAAACACTGGGGGCTATTCAAGGTAGATCGTACGCCTAAATTAGTTGTTCAGCACCTGTCCACCCGCTAACCTTCTGGCGATGTATCAAATGTAATGCGGACAAGACAAGTCATGCAAAACCATAGATTACTAAGGTTTACCCGGAGTAAGTGCTTCTATTACGACGCCACGGAATGTTGCTGCTCTCCTTCTGCCTTGTGCATGCTCACTACAGCAAGTACGGCCGCTCCATTAATCCAATAGTAATAGGCATCCAAGCCTTCAAAAGAAAAAACAAAAGGAGCCAGCACGAATGTTACACCAACTATGAAGTCAACCATTAAATGCATTTTGTAAGAAATGACACGGATTACGCCTAGTTGATGGTCAGTTAATAAGGTTAAAATAAACGCTGCTACTCCCGTAGCTACTGACAGTTGCCACGCTAGCGGATTCGAACTGCCTAAGCCTAACAAAAAAGGAAGGCCCATTAGCGCAATGGCAACTGGATAATCTAAAAAGGCATGTATTTGCTTTGTTATAAATTTCATAAGATTGAATTTTTGAATGATTAGTTACTTATCTTCTAAATCCTTACCTTGATTATTGAGCGTTGAAGTACTCTTCTTGTATTACCATTCCTTCCTCATTCCAAATTCTTCTAATGATTTCATGCCAGTAAATCTTACTGCCGTCTTTCATATCGAAGTCAAAGGTGAATTCTGAAGCAGATACATGCTCATCCACTAAGGTGTGGTGATGGGTGATGCCGTTTACTTTAGCAATAGCGCCAGCAAATCCCTCCATCTTGGCAACCATTTCGGGTTTACCTGTAGTCGCCCCATTGCCATAGTCAGAGGTTGTAGCCTTATCTGCAAAAAACTGCTTTACAGCATCTACAATTGCACCTTGTGCTACTAGTGCATCCATCTTTGTCGCTTGTTGTTTGATACTCATCTATTAAAAATTTAGTGTTTTAATAATTACACTACAAAGATGAGGCACAAACGACCTTAGGCTACTACAAAAAAAGCGCTACAAATTGTACTTTTTGAATTCGGTGGGAGTGATACCTAGGTGATGTTTAAAGAAGCTTGAGAAGTGATTAGCTTCTTCAAATCCTAATTTATCAGCAATATTCGTAATGGACTCACCTTGGACAATCATTAATTTGGCCGTATTGAGCAATTCTAGCCGAATCAGTTGACCCAAAGATGCATTCATTTTTGCTCGTACTTTTTGGGATAGTGCCTTAATAGAAAGGTTCATCTTATCTGCATAGAAGCCTAACGCCCTTTCCTCGGTATGGTATTTTTGAAGTAACGCTACTATGTCCTGAGAGAAAAGATCCCTGTTTTTATAATCAAAGTTATCTCTAAATTGTTTGGGAGTCTGCCCGGTGGATTTTTTAAAAACACGGTTAAAGTAGGCATCATCTTTGAATCCAAGGTCATAGGATATTTCTTGAATATTCTTGTCTGTGAATGCTACGTCTTTCAGGCTTTCATTCATCCGTTTAGCATTCGCCAGCTTTTTCACAGAGATTCCGACTCTGTCTTTTAATAAGACTTGAGCATTGTATCCCCTTTGATTAATCAGCTTTGCCAACTCTGCACTGGATAAGTTATTTGAAAACTGCTTCTCTATGATTTCATTTGTATCGAATATTATTTGGTATTCTTCTTTCGTCGCCTGAAAGGGGTTTTGCCAAAACCATTGTTTAGAAGATATGTCTATAATGCTTGCATAATCTTGTGTAATCAAGGAATCAGATAAAAAGAATTGGCATTCATAACATTCCATCAAATCGATATACCCAAGTGAAATGATATGTTTAAATAGTACTCGAATATCAGCACTATAGAATTTATCTGCGTCTGAGAATTCGATTTTCCTAACGGTGAAGTTTTGTGAAAGAAACTTAATGTACTGTCCCTTTTCTAGAAAAATTGCTTTTGATTCCCAGTCATAATAACTCTTGAAATCAACTTGAATCCCTCCGGAACCCGCTAATATGTGAATAAGAGAGTGGCTTTCTATAAAGTAGACCTTATTGATTTCAGGAGAGAATTTTTCTACTTTCAACATGGCAATACAGATTATTTTTCTACTTATTAATGATCAAGGCTTATGTAAAACCCGGACGAAAAATACGCCACCTCCCAACAAACACTTAGTCTCCAGTTCCGGTTATATTAAATACTTCCAAACTCAGTATCTGTGGTTCTCCTCTTGACTCCATAATTTTCAAACGGACCGCCGTCACCTCCATCTCATCAAACTGATGGATAAACTTGTGCCCAATACAAGAACCTTCCACTATTAACTGCCACCCTTTTTTTGTTTTTCCTTCTATTACAAATTGTCTAACTCGCTCGCCTTTGCTAATGTTTTCTGCTAAAACGAGTTGATTGATAAGTTGTCGTCTGGGAAGTTTAGCGATCAGCACCTCTTGATTTCCAGCTACCTCAATGATCGGTTTGGAGAATCGACGCTCAATTTCATCCCCTAGTTCCCTGTCTCTTATACACATCTGACGCTGCCGACG
>CAJXUM010001042.1 GCA_913060855.1 uncultured Lewinella sp.
CAGCGTCAGATGTGTATAAGAGACAGACCTTCGTCTGCAAGGTCGGGAATGATATCTTTGGCCAACAAGCGATTGAAGGGTTTAAAAAAGAGAATATAGATACCCGTTACAGTTTTGTGAGTGAAGGGACGGCTTCAGGCGTCGCCTTGATTACGGTGAATGCAGCGGGCGAGAATGAAATTGTTGTGGCTTCAGGTGCCAATAATGAACTGATGTCTGCTGATATAGACCAGGCACAAGCTGCCTTTGACCAATGCGATATGATCTTGGTCCAATTGGAAACCCCCATTCCTACCGTCGAGTATGCCATCCAAAAGGGTTTTGAAATGGGCAAAAAGGTGATTCTAAACCCCGCTCCTGCCCAAACCATCTCCACTGCGACCTACCCTCGGCTGTACCTGATCACGCCTAATGAAACAGAAGCCGAATTGCTCACCGGAATCAAAGTTACCGATGAAGAAAGTGCGGATAAAGCGGCGGCGGCGCTATTGGACTTAGGGGTGCAAAATGTCATTCTTACCCTAGGTGCTAAGGGGGCTTTTTTTAAGAATAGTACGACGAAAACAATGATCTCTGCTCAAAAAGTGAAAGCGGTAGATACGACTGCTGCTGGCGATGTATTCAATGGTGCCTTGACTGTGGCCCTCGCAGAAGGGGAGGACTGGCCTGCTGCTATTGATTTTGCATCCAAAGCGGCTGCCATTTCAGTTACTCGTATGGGCGCCCAAGCTTCGGCCCCTTTTCGCAATGAGTTGTAAACCTTGTTGAACCAAAATTAGAATTGCCAACCCCGCCGATGTCGTGTGCCTGTCTAGCCAGCCAGATAGATTTTCCACCGACATCTCTCCAGACACGGAGACTTGGCCATGTCTTTTGATTTTTATTCCAATTCACAATTTGATTTTTGAATAACAGCAGGAGCTGTTGATGGCTGAGAGGTGGCAAGGTACCGAGCTGGAGCTCGTGTACCAACGGCTAGGGTGTCGACTTCATGCCTTTCGATTTATTTACTCGAAAATCATTTCTACTTCCATTTTAACATTCAATAGTGTTCGAAAACGAACACTTTATGTTCACAATCGCACAAGAAAACGGATGCTGATTAGAATGAAAAATCGCTAAAGTTATTGATATTCAATGCGTTATGTGTTTTGGCATGCGGATTGAATTATACTTGGCATCTGAGAACATAATAAATGAACGATATAATGAAACAGTCTATCTTAATCGCGAACAGAAAATATAAAGCTATGAAAGCAGTTCACATTTGGGTATGGCCCGCAGTGCTAAGTATTTGGGCTGTACTTGTTTCTGCTTCTAATATTTACGAAGATTTTCATTCCTTCAATCAAATTGAACTCACCGGGCCTGTAGAAATTCTATTGGTTCACGGTGAGGAGTCTGCCGTCAGCCAGCAGCGTTGTAGTGAGAAAGTAAGTATTGTTATCGAAGATAAGGTACTTAAGATTCAAACTTCAGAAAACGCAAAGCCGTCCATCATTAAGGTGACGTATGAAAACTTGTCAAAGCTGACGGCTACTAAAGGAGCGATGGTCACCGCTAGAGAAGCGATCAAGGTTGATGAATTAGCTATCAAACTGGACAATAAGGCTTCTGCGGCACTCAACTTCAAAGCCGGTATCGTCAATGCCAGTGCGCAAGGCAATAGTAGAATGACAGCTGTTGGTAAAATCAGCGATTTCACGGCGGATTTTCATAATAGCGAATTGGAGCATCGCCAGTTGAATGCTAAGAAGAGCAACATCATTGTAAATGGTAGTACGGCTTACAATAAACGTAAATAATCACCTGACAAAATAACGGTCTCTAGTCGGAGTAAAGAGACATATGTTTTAAGGCCCGGGCATGTACCGGGCCCCATTTAAACACCTAGACAGACTCCTATTACCTTATTCATATCATATTCGGAGATTTCCATACCATGTTACAACATCATTTCAAAGCCATTTTTCGAAGTTTCTTAAACCGCAAGGTTTTCTCTTCTTTGAACTTCTTAGGACTAACCCTAGGAATGATGGCCTTTGTGTTGATTTTGGAATATGTCAGCTATCATTACTCTTTCAATCAATTCCATAGCCAATTACCCCAGATTCACCGCATATTACTCAGCAATGGGGAACAAGCCAATGAATGGGTTCCTCCGATGCTAGCCCCTGCCGCCAAAGAAACTGCCCCGCAAATCGAATACTTCGCTCGTACGATGGATCAAATCGGTGGTTTGGTCCAAGTCGAGAATCCTGAAAATAAACAGCTAAAATCCTTCAAAGAAGAAGATCTATTGTATGCAGATGGAAGTCTGTTCGATATTTTTTCTTACCCATTTATTCAAGGCAGCCAACCTGCCCAGGAGTTCACCGTAGCCCTCTCTGCGAGTACTGCTCAGCGTTACTTTGGGGCATCGGAAGCTGTTGGAAAGGAGCTGTTATTGAATAATCAATTTGGTAAACACCTTTATACAGTCAGCGGTGTATTTCAAGATATTCCCGCTACTTCTGACTATCAATTTGACCTTGTTTTTTCACTTAATAATTTTGAAAACCCTGCTACTCTTAATGGGAGTGGCTGGGCGATGCTCACGCACTGGAATTTTTCTGCCTATAAATCATTTGTGTTATTGGCACCTGGGCAGCAAAAAGAAGCGGCAGAGTCGGTTTTGCAACCCCTTACTGCTAATATGCCGGACTACCTGGGGAATGAGGTCAAGTTGCAACCTTTGTCGGAGATTCACTTGGGAGCAGGGTTAAGTGGTAGCATCCCGAGTTTCATAAATATTCAATTCCTGTATCTATTATTGACCATTGCGGTGCTAATAATCGGTATCGCCTGGATCAATTATATCAATCTATCTACTGCGATCGGAATTACCCGCGCCAAAGAGGTGAGTGTAAGAAAGGTGGTAGGAGCGGGGAGAGGGCAGTTGTCCATTCAGTTTCTGGGCGAGGCCTTGATGATGAATGGCCTGGCCGTAATCGGTAGTTTATTACTGGTCGATATGATTCAGCCCTACTTTAATAGCATGTTGGATGTTTCGCTGTCTATCGGCCTGTTGTTTAACAGTTGGGATTTAGGCTTGCTAGGATTGGCCTTGCTACTGGTGGGTATGTTGCTCTCCGGAGGCTATGTGGCTTATTTCTTGTCCAAGCGGAATCCTATTGAGATGCTGAAAGGTAAATTTTCGCAAACCAAAGGAGGTTTAATGATGCGAAGAGGATTGATGGTCTTTCAGTTTATTGTTTCTATTAGCCCTGTCTCTTATACACATCTGACGCTGCCGACGAAGAGGATAGTGTAG
>CAJXUM010001043.1 GCA_913060855.1 uncultured Lewinella sp.
CGAGATCAGCCTCGGTCTCGTGGGCTCGGAGATGTGTATAAGAGACAGTAGCTGATGAGTCGTAGCATACACTTGACTAAACTTGTTTCAAGCGAAGAATGATTATAATTCCCCAAAGACTGCCTGACGAATAACAGCTTTCGTTTTTAAACCCCAAAAAATGTCAAAAGATGAAAGAACATTGTATTGAGTTTATCTGTTCCCCCCTTTTCAGAGAAAACTCCACTGAATAGATAGGCTCTGCTATCTAATTGTCGACCGCTTATCATTTCAAATCATAATCAGGACTAAACTTAGCGATCATTATCGAGAGCGTATGTAAATGCGCTATTGCTATTACCTATTTGTAAAGAATAGACTAGTAATTCGTCGCGTAATGGCTGTGTTTGTAGGAGCGAACACCTGTCAATAGTATGCCAAACGCTAAGTTCTTAAGTCTAATTATTTTGATACGATAGGGTATAAGGATGGCAGTATTGACGTTTGGCAGAACAAGATATATTACCTAGCTCTACCCAAGAATAAAAGCAAAGACATGAATTTTACTAAACCTTTAGCAAGCCCGCCTACTAATTTCCTCTTGCATAGATATTGGAAATTTTCCAGGCCAGCGCCTAGGAACCTTCGACCTTCTCCTTCTTGATTTTCCCTCCACCACGGAACTTCAGCTAGTTGAATCTTTGGCAGCTCACTATTGTGTACATCCATAAATATTAAACATGATAAAATTTTCTTTACCCACAATCTATCAACAAATGACTCAAGCAAGAAAACTCTTTTTATCGCTTTTGTGTCTGGCAATCGGGCATGTGCTCGTTGCACAGACTACCTACACCACAGTAAGTGTTGGAGAATGGTCCAGTCCCAGTGTTTGGTCTGGTGGAAACGTACCACCTGAACCTATTCCTGCGGGAGATATTGTAAATGTTACCAATACGGTCGTAACCGATTTTACCGCTCAGATCACCAATAATGGCACAATGAATGTGACCGATAATGGGATGATCGAAATGCGCAGCTCTACCGTTCTAACCAATAATGGAGATATTAACGGTTCATCAAGTGCTTTTGCTGTTCTTTGGATTCGAAGTTCATCCACTGTTATAAACAATGGTACGATAACGATTCAGGAAGCTTTAGGCAGTAACCCCGCTTTCCGAATTGCTGGTGGAGATATGACAAACAAGACCGGTGCTACGCTAGATTTTATCAACGTACTCATGACGGTATCCAGCGCTAATTCGCTTTTTACTAATGAAGAGGGAGCCCAACTCATACTGGGGGAAGATACTCAATTTAATCTCTTTTCTTTTTCTTCTAATGATATTGTGGTAAGTAATGCCGGAACTATTACTACCGACGGACAGATATTTTTCAGTGAGGGTGCCCAAGAGAACCTTTCTACAGGCGTTATCAATTTGAACGGTAATCCATTCGGACAATTGACCATTGGAAATATCTTTAATAATGATGGCATTGTGAACATCAATAGTGCAGTAAACACTCAACGTATTGTTGATATATATTCTGATGCTGTCATCAACTCGGCGAATGGCACCATCAATTTAAATAGTGGCTATTTCCGCGGCAGTGGTACTTTGATCAAACCTACATTGACTAATGATGCCATTTTTATTCCTTTTGGCGTCGATGGCAGCGGTGATAACTTTTTTAACCTTACGGGAAATTATGACGGAACTGGCGAATTTCGGGTTTTCCCCAGAGATCCTGCAACTACAACCACTGGTAAGCTCGAAGCTACGGGTACCGTGGATATTTCTCAGCAGTCACTCAATGCCTTTTTTGCTTCAGGTTTATCTAATCCCGCCATTGGTACAACCATTCCAATTATTTCAGCAGGGGGTGGTGTGATGGGTACTTTTACTTCAGAAGGGCTACCTTTTATCTCTGATCCAGGTAAGGAATGGAAGGTCGAATATGGTGCTGATTTTGTAAACCTAGTCGTGGTCGTAACGGGTGAGGATTTGGATAATGATGGTATTCCAGATGGTGATGACAACTGCCCAACAACCGCTAATGCCGACCAAGCCGATTATGACCAAGATGGTGAGGGCGATGTCTGCGATGACGATGACGATAACGATGGAATTAGTGATGCCGATGAAATAGCTTGTGGTTCTGACCCGCTCAATATGGGTTCTACTTGCGAAATCTGTGATGGCGCAGATAATGACCTCGATGGAGATACGGACGAAGGGTATGCCGATTCAGACGATGATGGTCTAGCCGATTGTGTGGATGACTGCCCACTCGATGCTGACAACGACAGCGATGGTGACGGCGTTTGTGGTGATGTAGACAATTGCCCGTCCATTGCCAATGCCGATCAAGCCGATAATGACGAAGATGGTGAAGGTGATGTATGTGATGCTGACGATGACAACGATGGTTGCCTCGATGATGACGATGCTAGTCCATTAGTGGCTAGTGGCGATGCCGATTGCGATGGAGTAGGGGACGATTGTGATGTTTGCCCCGGCGGAGATGATTCAGTCGACAACAATAACGATGGTTTGCCAGATTGTGCTTACCCTCCTAGTTTTGAAGATATCTTGGATGCATGGAAATGCAGCAACAATGCGAATAATGTCAAGGTCCTGATTTGCCACATTCCTCCAGGTAATCCTGCCAATGCACATACGATTTGTGTGTCTGAAAAGCAAGCTCAAAAGACACATTTGGACAAGCATGGAGACTATCTTGGACCATGTACTAGCTGTACCATTCCATTGATTGGGCGCCCGGATGAAACCTTGACGGTGGGTAGGGTAGAACACCTAGGAATGACTGTTTTCCCCAATCCAGCGAATGACCAAATCACGATCAGACTAAAAGAGATGGGGACCACCTCCAAACAAATTAATATCTATAACAACTTGGGAAGTTTGGTATGGAAAGGCCAGATCGGACCAGGCCAAAGTAGCCTACAAGTTGATCTAGGTAGTAATCGCTTCCAGTCAGGGGTCTACACCGTGGTTACGAAATATGAAGGAGAAGTCTTTACCGAAAAATTGGTAATTAATAAATAATAAACGGAGTACTGGAAGTAACTGCTATACGGTACATCAAAAAACAAGTGACCCGGCCTTTTTTCCAATAGGTACGGGGCACTTGTTTCTAAAAACAGCCTGGCTAATCCACAACCCGCAACAACAATGTTTGGACCAGCTACACTACTTTGATTAAATATGGATTAATATTTCATACCGTTTTTAACCAAAATTCATGGTAGAATATTTTTTATAAATATTTGAATCATATAGTTTTATAGCTTATTGGTATGTTTTTTTG
>CAJXUM010001044.1 GCA_913060855.1 uncultured Lewinella sp.
CTCGTGGGCTCGGAGATGTGTATAAGAGACAGAGAGATACTTGCAAGTATTCCTGCTGCATTTGGGATGGATGCTAAACTCGTTACACCAGCACCCCAAGACCAAACTAATCCGCTAGAAACAGAATTAGCTGAACTATCCACTCATGCAATCAATGAAGAATTTGGTGCTTTAGACCAAACGGTAAATGAACTAAGAGAAACCATTGCAGAAATGGAAAAATCGGGTGCGAATAAGAAAATAGTCAATAAGCAAAAAAAAGAATTAGGAGTATTGGAAAAAGATTTGGCAAAACTTGAAAAAGCTGCCTTAAAAGACCCTGCTGTAAAACACTTTGTTGCCATTAATGAAGCTGGAGACTTTACTGATAATTATGGTGAACCGCTAATGCATAATGAGAAATATGTCGCTTTGGTCTACTCTATTATCAAATCTACAGAAGCGGAGGCATTACCCTTATTCCAAGCCGTTTATTCTTCCTTTTCTGATGAGGTGGAGTTCAAACTTCAGCAACTTTAAAAGTTATTGGTAATTCCTCCGCCCGTTGGGTTTAAAACAACTTCAAACTTTAATTAAAAAGATCATGAGTAGATATAAAGTAATTCGCCCTGTTGATGTCACAGCAAAAAAATCAGCAAAGATTGAATTTCTTCAACGGAAGGTTAATGATGCTTCGACGGTTTTCGCTAATGCTGAATCTAAATACAATTCCTTCGTAGAAAAGGCCAATACATTTACTGAATTATACAATGAGGCAGCGGCGGATCTACAAACAGCAGAAGGTTATTGGAAACTTTTTCTTCAGATCAAATCCGATCTTGAAGCGCTTAAGGAAACGGCCAATGAAGCTAATCTAATTGCCGTTGATGTCCAACATGACATTCGCCAATTGATCATCGCATGGGAAGAAGTTACCGCCGATACTTTAAAGGCGGCAGAAGCCATTGTTCTCACTGCACGTTATATCCAAAAAAGAAAAGCCTCCAACCCCCTCATCTCTAATGATTTAGTTAACGATGCAATAGCGGCAGCCAAGGCCGCAGAAAAAACGGTTGCAGCAGTCATAAAAGCTTTTAAAAATGCTTTAAGTACGCTAAGCTCTTCTGCTCAAGCCAATAATTCTACCGCACTTACTAATGTATACATCAATTTGGCGATGACAGCTTTAATTGAAAATAAATCGGAAGATGGAAAATTACCTAAGCTGTTATCCAAGCTTTTGATAGATGAAGAAATTCCAAAAGGAGAGCTTGATATCATTAAAAAATGGGCGAGCGACAAAAAGCCATTAGAAGAATCGCTGAAAGATGCCCTTAAGGAAGCTAAAAGCAAAGACAAACGTGCACTGATGGCTAGTGAACAAACTAATAAAGAAATGAATAAAGCGAAAGAAGAACTGGCACTGGCACAGGCAACCTTAGCCACTTGGGAGGCGGCGCTCCTCGCAGCAGAAACGGCCGTAGCCGGGTAAGAGCCGTCTATATTCACCGACTTAAGTCCGTTTGGGTTGAAGTAGGCTGATATGAAATAACGCAGAAAACAAGCGATTGGAAAGCCATTTTCGAACCCGCTATTTTAAAACAATCGAAAGGGTCTTTTCTTTGTTGAAGAGTGAGGCACAATAGCGAATTAAATTGTTTTTTGACCCTTGCATAGAGGCGCTTACTTCCCAATACAAAACTTCCCAAAAATATTCCCCAACAAATCATCCGTCGATATCTCACCCGTAATCTCACCCAAGAACGCCAAGGCCCGCCGAATATCCATCGCCACAAAGTCGGAAGTGATGCCACTATCCATCGCATGTAGGACGTCATCGAGGCTTTCGCTGGCTTTGCGTAGGGCCTCGTAGTGGCGTACATTGCTGACTACGGTACTATCGAGTTGCACTTGCTCGGTGATAACTGATTCGTAGAGCTTTTCTTTGAGGAAAGGGATGTTCATTTTCTCTAGGGCGGAGACGGGGATCCATTGGGACTTGGAGATGGCTAAAGATAAGTCGGAAGTCGGAAGTTCGAAGTCGGAAGGGTTTTTAGCTGAGCTTTCATTTCCCCTTTCCTCACTTCCCCCTTCAAAATAATGCTCAAATTTGGTATAAGGATTCAAGTCCATCTTATTGGCAATGACGAGTAGGTGGACACCTGGCTTCAAGAGCTTGGCGAGGTCTTGGCGCACTTCCTCAGGTTGCATCTGGATGACATCGAAGACGTAGATGAGGAGGGCAGATTGACTGATTTTCTCCATCGTCTTTTCGACGCCCATGGCTTCTATCTGGTCACTGGCTTCGCGAATTCCGGCGGTGTCGATGAGGCGAAATTGGATGCCGTTGATGTTCAGGACTTCTTCGATGGTGTCGCGAGTGGTGCCGGCGATGTCGGAAACGATGGCGCGTTCCTCATTGAGGAGGGCATTGAGGAGGGTGGATTTGCCGGCATTGGGGCGGCCAGCAATGACAGTGTTGATGCCGTTTTTGATGGCGTTGCCGAGGTCGAAGGATTGGATGAGGTCGTGCAGGTAGGTTTGTATGGTTTTGACTAATTTCTTGAGTTCGCTGCGGTCGGCAAATTCGACGTCTTCTTCGGAGAAATCGAGTTCGAGTTCGATCAGGCTGGCGAAGTCGAGGAGTTTTTGGCGGAGCTTTTGGATTTCGTCGCTAAAGCCTCCCCGCATTTGCTGTAGGGCTAGGGTGTGGGAGGACTCGGAACTGGAGGCAATAAGGTCAGCAACGGCTTCGGCCTGGCTGAGGTCCATCTGGCCATTGAGGAAGGCACGGAGGGTGAACTCGCCGGGTTGGGCCATGCGCGCGCCTTTTTTTATGAATAGTTGGATAAGTTGTTGGATGATATAGCTGGAGCCATGGCAGGAGACTTCCACGACATTTTCGCGGGTATACGATTTGGGGGCCACAAATAGGGAGACGAGGACTTCATCGATGATATGATCATCTTCATCACGGATAGTGCCAAAATGAATGGTATGACTATCCTGCTCTTCCAGGTTTTTGCCTTTGAATACTTGGTTGCAAATGTGAATGGCTGCTGCACCGGAAAGGCGTATAACGCCTATGGCTCCGACGCCTGCTGGTGTGGCTAAGGCCACTATGGTATCGTTGAGATCGTGCGTGGAATAGTACATGGCACGAAAGTACGAGATTTTTTTCACCTCAAGGGGTGACTACCAGCAGCCTCGTCTGAAGCGAGTCACCCCCTGAGGTGAAATCCCTCTTGAGGTGGGGGAGGGACTAGGATAGAGGCTGTCTCTTATACACATCTCCGAGCCCACGAGACCGAGGCTGATCTC
>CAJXUM010001045.1 GCA_913060855.1 uncultured Lewinella sp.
AGATCAGCCTCGGTCTCGTGGGCTCGGAGATGTGTATAAGAGACAGGTATTGGTATACCCCAGCCCAGCCCCTAATGATGGGAACCTGCCGAGCCCGCCTGCTAGAAAGTGGCGAAATTATACCTGCTGACATTTACCTAGATCACCTGCATGAATTCAAAGAATTGCGATTGATTAATGCCATGATGAATGCAGAAGAAAGTCCAAGGGTATCCGTGAAGAATATCTTACGGGCTTAGCGCATGCTTGCCCAACCATATTTAATCGGTTGCTTCATCTATCTGGTTCAGTAGCTCTTTAGGGAGTTGTTTAGAGGCTTTAGCACCTAGTGCTTTAATCCTTTCGGCACGGCCAATTAAAGTATCGCCATATTTTTTGGAATCTACGAGTTTATTCATCGCGTCATGATAGGCCGATTGCGCACTATCTAGGCGATTTCCTACAGTTTTTAGGTCTTGTACAAAACCACAAAGTTTATCGTATAAGAGACCACTTTGGCGGGCAATTTCTAAGACATTCCTCTTTTGTTTTTCTTGTTTCCAAATAAACGCCACAGTACGCATGGTAGCCAGAAGGGTAGAGGTGGTGACGATGACTATATTTTGATCCAGCGCCTCCATGAAGATGTTGTTATCCGCTTTCGCAGCGACGGAAAAGGCGGGTTCTATCGGTACAAAGAGTAATAGATAATCAGGTGTGTTAATCTGATAGAGCTGCTGATAATTCTTGCTACTGAGGTCCTTGATATGTTGTCGTAAGCTATCGGTATGCTGCTTTAAATACTTCGAACGTTTTTGCTCATCGGTCGCACTGAAGTAGCGTTCGTAAGCGACTAAAGATACCTTGGAGTCGATCACAAGGTGCTTTTGCTCTGGTAAGTTAACAATAAAATCAGGTCGCTTTTGTTGGCCATTTTCATCCCGGAAACTACTTTGAACTTGGTAATGAATATCCTTGTCTAATCCCGCCTTTTCCAATAACAATTCCAATTGAAATTCTCCCCAATCTCCTTGCGTTTTATTTTCTCCCTTCAAGGCAGAAGCGAGATTATTGGCATCTTGGCTCAATTGCTGGTTGAGCAAGCGTAAATGTTCGATTTCTTTTTGCAGTGAAACCCGATCTTTGGTCTCCTCTAAAAAGCGACGTTCTATTCCTTCCTCAAAAGTCTTGATTTTTTCTTGGAGTGGACTTAAAATACCACTGATTTGTTGCTGGTTGGTCAACGTGAATTTTTCACTCTTTTCTTCTAATAATCGATTAGCGATATTCTCAAACTCTAGTCTTGATTGCTTTTGTAAGGCGTCCATTTCTGTCAATTGGTGCTGAAGCTTTTCTTCCAGAAAGAAAATGGTTTGCCCTTTGGCGGATAACTCGTTGCTGAGCTGACGAATTTCTTGGTCTTTTTCTAAGAGGTCCTCTCGGCTAATATCGGCCTGCTGTTGTAGATTTTGATGAATATCTTTAAGGACATACAGTTGCTCTAAATCCTTTCTATCTATATACTGATCCTGCAAGCGAAAGCGGGTATAGAACCACCCTCCGACAGCACCAAATAGCAAACCAACCAATAAGTACAGGAAGCTCAGAACCAAAGGATCATCCATAAGCCAGGCTTTTTCTCAAATTAAATATATTTCCACAATATCACCAAATTATTTAAACTTTTTACTGTAATAGGTTAAACTTTAGTCACTGATTAGGGATGATGAACCGGATTGGGTTCGTATTTGTTGGAAATAGTATAATTTTACAAGCAAGCTCCAATATATGCGTATGAAATCTTTTGTTGCCAAATTACTGGTATTACTATTTATCCCGCTCTTTGGATGGGGGCAAGCGGCTGCTCCGATTGTTCAGCCGGAACAGCCCCTGAGTGGGCCAGGAGGCGCGACTTATCTTCACGAAGAGGTTATTTTCCAGGACTTTGCTGATAAATCTTACGGCTATTGGTTGTTTGAGCCTGCTGCGCCTCGCCCAGATTCTGCTCATGTGTTGGTTTTTGTACATGGATATGGTGGATACAATCCGATGATCTACGGTAAGTGGATCAAACACTTGGTACGTAAAGGGAATATTGTGATCTTTCCTCGTTACCAGAAGGATTTGTTTTTTCCGCGCCCTCCTCGCTTTGCCAAGAATGTAGCTCGAGCGGTCCGAGATGCTTTGAGTGAATTGCAAAAGGAGGAGCACGTCAAACCCATGACAGAGCATTTGATTTTTGCCGGTCATTCTTATGGGGGAATTATTAGTGCCAAGCTTGCTGTGCAATTCGATAAATTTAACATCCCGCAACCTAAAGGCTTACTCCTTTGTGCGCCAGGGACCGGACCGTTGACTGGAGGGAGACTCAAGTCTTATAAAGAGATGCCTGCCGATACTAAAATGGTGATTGTAGTGAGTGAAAATGATGAGGTAGTGGGGGAGAAAATGGCAAAGCGTATTTATAGGACAGCCATCAACACACCGGCTCGTGATTTTCTCTACCTATCCAAAGATCAATATGGTGAACCAGCCATCAAGGCTAGTCACAACCAATCTTACAGCTTAGATGCTGATTTTGATAGTGGCAAACGAAATTTTACGGCCAAACGTGCCTTGCGTCTAGCTCGTTTTGATGCGGTAGATCATCATGCTTACTGGAAAATACTAGATGCGATGGCGGATTGCATCCGGGCAGGAAATAACTGTGATATCGCCTTAGGGGGTACAGCCGCTCAGCTTTCGATGGGCGAGTGGAGTGATGGCCGATCTATTTCGCCGCTAAAAGTATATGTACCAGAACCAAAAAAGAGAAAACAGAAATCCAGGCTCGCTGAAAAACAGTGACAGAAGTGTTTTTAAAATTACTAGCTTAAAATAACTTCACGCTAGAAGAGAACCCTCCTCAATATGCTATTCACCGATCAAATGGGGCGAGAAATAGAATTTGCAGCGCCTCCTCGCCGAATTATTTCCCTCGTTCCATCACAGACAGAATTACTCTATGATCTCGGCTTGCGAGAGGAGGTCGTAGGTATTACCAAATTTTGTATTCATCCTTCGGTCTGGTATCGTGAAAAGCAGCGGGTAGGAGGGACTAAACAATATGATTTTGATACAATTGCAGCACTACAGCCCGATCTGATCATCGGTAACAAAGAAGAGAATGATCAGGAACAGATAGAACGATTGATGGCGCTTTATCCCGTGTGGATGAGTGATATTTATACCCTGCCTGATGCCTTATCAATGATTCGAAGTATTGGTGCTGTCTCTTATACACATCTGACGCTGCCGACGAAGAGGATAGTGTAGA
>CAJXUM010001046.1 GCA_913060855.1 uncultured Lewinella sp.
GAGATCAGCCTCGGTCTCGTGGGCTCGGAGATGTGTATAAGAGACAGGTGTCAAAGGAAGGATAGGAAAGCATTTTCTCAATTCCAGGTGGGTTTTTGACGGCCATTTTATCTGTTGTTTTAGGTAAGTCTCTTCTCAGAGAACCAATAAATCTTGTATTGAAGAATGACTGGTAAGATAGCTATTCCTCTTCAGAAAGGAATTGATTGATCTGGATAAATCCCCTCGGGACACCATAGAAAAAGGCGGCCTATTACTAGACCGCCTCTGGTTATACTTCTTTATACTTACTCGCTCGCGTCTGTCAGCCTTAGGCTAAGTCGAAGCGATCAAGGTTCATTACTTTGTTCCAAGCGGCTACGAAGTCACGTACAAAACGTTTCTCTGCGTCGGCAGAGGCATACACTTCTGCTAGCGCACGTAATTGAGAGTTGGAACCAAAAACAAGATCGACACGAGTGCCGGCCCATTTGAAATCACCAGTCGCTCGGTCTAGCCCAGCAAATACGTCAGCCGCTTCTGTTGAGGCATCCCATTTGGTGCTCATATCAAGCAGGTTGACGAAGAAGTCATTGCTTAGTGTTTCTGGCTGATCGGTAAAGACGCCTTGACTAGAACCACCTGTATTGGCATTCAATACACGCATTCCTCCTACTAGAACAGTCATCTCAGGAGCCGTTAGGGTAAGCAATTGTGCACGATCCAATAGCAACTCTTCTGCTGTACGATCTTGATTAGGCTGCAAATAGTTACGGAATCCGTCTGCTTTTGGCTCTAGAAACGCAACTGATTCTACATCAGTTTGATCTTGTGTAGCATCTGTACGGCCTGCACTAAAAGGAACAGTTATCTCATGTCCAGCTTTCTTCGCAGCGGACTCTACAGCGGCACAACCCGCTAAAACGATCAGGTCAGCGATGGATACTTTCTTACCATCAGATTGGGCACTATTAAACTCACCCTGGATCCCTTCTAGTGTCTGTAGTACAGTCGCAAGTTGAGCAGGTTGGTTCACTTCCCAGTCTTTCTGTGGAGCCAATCGGATGCGTGCACCGTTTGCTCCACCACGCATGTCAGAACCGCGGTAGGTAGCTGCCGATGCCCAAGCCGTGGAAACGAGCTGGGAGATCGTCAAATCAGAAGCTAGTACTTTAGCTTTAAGGGCAGCAATATCGTTATCATCAATTAGTTTGTGATCTACCGCAGGTACAGGATCTTGCCAAATCAAGGTTTCAGTAGGCACCTCTTTACCCAAATAACGAGAAACAGGTCCCATGTCACGGTGCGTTAGTTTGAACCACGCTTTGGCGAAAGCTTCAGCAAACTCTTCTGGATTCTCATGGAAACGCTTCGAAATGGGCGCATAAATAGGATCTTCTCTCAAAGCAAGATCTGAGGTCAACATCACAGGGGAGTGTCTTTTTGACGGATCGTGTGCATCCGGCACAACATCTGCTGCTGCACCACCTGCAGGAATCCACTGATGCGCACCAGCAGGACTCTTCGTTAATTCCCAGTCATGGGCGAACAATGTATCGAAAAAGCTATTATCCCATTTGATAGGAGTAGGGGTCCATGCGCCTTCCAAGCCACTAGTGATGGTATCACCTCCTTTACCCGTACCAAAGCTATTTTTCCAGCCTAATCCTTGCTCTTCAATGCTAGCCCCTTCAGGTTCAACACCAACCAGCGCTGCATCACCAGCACCGTGCGTTTTTCCGAAGGTGTGTCCGCCGGCAATCAATGCAACAGTCTCTTCATCATTCATCGCCATACGGCCGAAAGTATCACGAATATCGCGAGCGGAAGCTACTGGATCAGGGTTGCCGTTTGGTCCTTCTGGGTTTACATAGATCAATCCCATCTGCACCGCGCCTAATGGATTAGCCAACTCACGGTCACCTGTGTAACGCTCATCACCTAACCATTCCGTCTCAGGTCCCCAATAAATATCTGCTTCCGGTTCCCAAATGTCCTCACGTCCACCGGCAAAACCAAATGTCTCGAAGCCCATAGACTCCAATGCACAGTTACCGGTTAGGATCATCAAATCCGCCCAAGAAATTTTACGACCGTATTTTTGCTTGATCGGCCATAGTAGTCGGCGTGCTTTATCCAAGTTGCCATTATCAGGCCAGCTATTGAGGGGCGCGAAGCGAAGTGTACCGGCAGAAGCGCCACCACGGCCGTCACCTACTCGGTAGGTACCTGCACTGTGCCAGGCCATACGAATGAAAAATGGACCATAATGGCCATAGTCAGCTGGCCACCAATCCTGTGAGTCATTCATCAACTCAAAGAGGTCCTTTTTTACTGCATCAAGGTCGAGGCTTTTGAATTCCTCGGCGTAGTCAAAATCTTCGTCCATCGGATCGGTCAAAGAAGAATTCTGATGCAGAATGTTAAGCTTCAACTGGTTGGGCCACCAGTTTGAGTTGGAAAGGGCCCCAGCTGCGGTGTGCCTGTGCGGGGCGGCTAGAAATGGGCACTTGCCTTCACCATTAGTGTTACTATGATCCATTTGATAGGTATTGTTGAAGTGGTTTAAGAATGCCGTCAAAAGAATACAGCATTCTTAAGCTACTCCATGTTCTACTTAATAAAGATAAAGTTACGACAATAGCTATTACTTTAATTTATCGTGTTATTAGTAATAGTTATGATGCGTATTCATTGAGCTGATGTGTTTTCCAAATCTTGCCGATATTGTAGCCAGCCAGATAGATTTTCCATCCTACATTTTAAAACAACTTCAGAGTCTATTGATCAAATAAAATAGATTCATGCAACAAGAAGCTTCGGAAGTGACTATTTTGTCGATATTCAAAAAAGACTAAGTTATGCTGAAGATATTTTGTACATGCCTGAGTTTATTCCTGATGAGTTCGGTCATATCAAGCGCCCAAAGTAGTGGGGAAGTTCCTATTCCTACATCCGCTCAATTGGAATGGCAAAATGCGGAGATGGTAGCCGTTTTTCATTATGATCTTCACGTATTTGATGGGAAGAAATACAACCAACGAGAGAATCGGATTACCCCTATTGCGGACCTTAATATTTTTAATCCTCAAAACTTAGATACCGACCAATGGGTAAAAGCAGCTAAAGATGCAGGCTGCAAAATTGCCATTCTCACCGCTACACACGAGACGGGTTTTGCCCTTTACCAAAGCGATGTAAATCCATACTGTTTGAAAGCGCTAAAGTGGCGCGATGGGAAAGGAGACATTGTGAAAGACTTTGTAGCTGTCTCTTATACACATCTCCGAGCCCACGAGACCGAGGCTGATCTC
>CAJXUM010001047.1 GCA_913060855.1 uncultured Lewinella sp.
GAGATCAGCCTCGGTCTCGTGGGCTCGGAGATGTGTATAAGAGACAGTGATAATAGGATGAACTGAATTGATTTTTCATCGGGTACTTACGGCGAGCAGGAGCTCGCAGCCCAGGTCGGCAAACAAGCAAGAGCTTGTCGCCAACCTATATGAAACGGCTGTTCCTTTTAGCAAAAACTAGTAGCATACTGCTTTTGAGGTATATTAAACGCCCTTAGCATCAATTTATCCATTTTCGTTTGCCAGAATCGATAAAAGGCCTTAGCTTAATCAAAACACTATCTTATCGAAATGAAGTTTATCAGCGAAGACAAAATAGGCAACTTACCTTTCTATCCAAATGCTTTCGTTGGTCGGACGCATCATATTAGCGCATTATGCGGTCTTTTACAACAAGAAAAAAAACGCCTGATTACCTTGCTTGGTCCTGGCGGTATCGGTAAGACTAGGCTATCGGTGAAGATCGGTGAGTTGATGGCCGAAACTTTCACAGATGGCGTCTGTTTTGTGCCTTTGGATGCAGTAGTCAATCACGAACAAGTTTCCCTTTATATTGGCCATCGACTAGGTCTTACGGCAAGTGTTGGAAAGCCTTGGATAGATGAAATAATAGAATTTCTGGCGGATAAACAGTTGTTATTGATTCTAGACAATTTAGAACAAATTCTCGCTGCGGCCCATGTCATTGACCAGATAGTGAGGTCTTGCCCCAAGATCAAAGTCCTCGTCACTAGTCGTGAAATACTAGGGTTGTCTCATGAAATTGAATATCCCTTGGATGGACTTAGTCGGCCGAATCATCGGCTTTTTCCAGGACCAGAAGACCTATTAAAATTCAGCGCGGTTGATTTATTCGTACAAAAAGCACAGGCTGTTAAACCCGGTTTTCAACTCACCGCAGCTGATGCCTCCGCCATTGTACAGATTTGCCAAGAATTGGATGGCTTACCGTTACCTATAGAACTGGCTGCTGCGAGGATAAAACTATTTTCACCGGAAATTATCCTCAAAAAATTGTCCTCCAATTCGAATCTGCTGAAGACGACATCGAGGGATGTGATCTTTCGGCATCAAACGATCCGCAACACGGTCAGCTGGAGTTATGACTTGCTAGATACCGATGAACAAGCGCTTTTTCAGCAGCTTTCTCTTTTTAGAAGTGGTTTTACCTTGGCCGCACTGGAGTCCGTTGGTTCCGAACTTGATCCCATGGACGCTGTCGAATCTTTTATGAATAAAAGCTTGATTGTAAAAAGGAAAGAATTACAGGGTATTCCACGTTTTGGAATGCTTAAATTGATTCGAGATTACGGTTTGGAGCAATTGGATAATAATCCGCAGAGAGAAGTTTATTATCGCAGATTCGCTCAATATTTTATCACCTTCCTGCAAGATGGCAAGTCAATGATTCAGCGTTCTGCCCAAAGCAAGTGGACAACGCTTATTGCGGCAGAATATGAAAACCTGACACTTGCTTTAGAGTGGCTTAGTTTGCATGAACCGGAAATGGCCATTGAGATGGGAGGCAATTTTTGGCGGTTTCACCTCAATCGCGGCTTCCTCAAAGAAGGTTTAGAAATGATCCAGTCTCTTTTGTTTCTAACAAAGAAGGAGGGCGTCGGGAAAGCCAGGCTGCTCGAGGGAGCAGGCGTACTGTCTCAAAACCTAGGTAATTATCTTGCCGCTAAGGACTGTTTTAAGGACTGCCTGGATCTATGGCAAGGCCTCCAAGATCGCATAGAGATAACCAAAGCCCTGAATAACTTGGGTTGGGCAGAGTGGCGGATTGGGAATTATGACCACGGCATTTCTTATTCGGAAAACGCCCTAGAAATAGCCCTAGAAATAACTGATTATCAAGGCGAAGCAAAGTCCTTAAATAATTTGGCCTGGATTTATATGAGCCAGGGGCGGTTTGAAAAGGCAGAGGAATTGCAGCGTTCGATTCTACAACTACATATCCGTAACCGTAACAAACGGGGGATTGCCTTCGCAAAAACTAATTTGGGTTGGGTGATCTTCCGAACGGGAAAGTTGATCGAAGCTGGACAATTAATTGATGAAAGCATTCAGCTTTTCAATAGCTTAGAATACCAGCAATTATTGACTTTTTCAAAAATAATAAAAGCAGAATACCTGTTTGAAATAGGAGAGCTTGAAGCAGCAAGGGAATTGTTAAATAATTACTGTCTTCCCAACTTTACAACCATCGGCGATGTCTGGGGGATAGCCTACAGTCTTAGCGGACTAGGAAGAATTAGTTTCCAGGAAAAGGACTTCAGTAGTGCTCATGATTATTGGACGAGCTCGATGGAAATTTACCAAAACTCTCATGATCGACTTGGCCAAGCAACGACCCATCTGTGGTTAGCTAAACTTCATGTGGCGATGGGATCTTCTTCGCTGGCCACCACATTACTCGAACAAAGCTTAAGACTGGCGGCAAATATGGGCGCCAACCAGTTGTTGATGGAAGGTCATCTCGAACGAGCGATAGGGGCTATTCAAATCGAAGCTTATCCGCAGGCCATGCAGAATTTTGCGATTGCGGATTATTATGCGGAGCAATTGGGCAGTTATCAGCAGCAGAAATACCGGTCACGCATCCAATCCAAAGTAGACCTACTTCGGTCTTATTTTAAAATGAAGGGGAAGGAGGTGAAAGAGGTAATCAGTGCTGAGCTAGGACAAAGCCCCGTATCCTTGCAGGCAAAACCGATACCCAATGAGAAATTACTAGATAGCATGCGGATACTGCTGGATGCTGACCCCAGTCCTATACAAGGAAAATCGCTACCGATCGATGCAATAGGAGAAGATCCTTTTATTCGTCACGTACGAGGGGTCATTGAGGCTCACCTTGATCAATCAGACTTTGGTCTCAAGGAGATCTGCCGTGAAATTGGCATGAGTCATTCTCAGCTTCACCGCCGATTGCATACACATACCGGGCAATCCGTCACCAAATTCATCCGTGCTATTCGATTAGACAAAGCTAAGGAACTCCTGGCTGATCCCCAGTTCACCATTGCTGCTATCGCGGCTGATACCGGATTTAAAGATCCCGATTACTTTTATCGGGTGTTCAAACAAACATTTGGTATGACGCCAGGAAAGTTTCGCAAGACGCTACTGTATAATGACTAGGGTAGGGTAGGGTAGTAGTGATTCAGCAGCAGTTTTTCATGTAAAGTGCTTACGTATTCTGAAGCGTTATTTTCTAACTGTTTGAGCGGGATAAAATCGGAAATTGGAAAGAGGGCATGGCGACGCGTTCTACCCTGTCTATTCT
>CAJXUM010001048.1 GCA_913060855.1 uncultured Lewinella sp.
ATCAGCCTCGGTCTCGTGGGCTCGGAGATGTGTATAAGAGACAGCCAAAATACATCCGTTCGGACTTGTTGGGACTCAGATGCACAGGTGCATTCCAGTTGAATCGAAACTTATCTTCATCCGCCTTGGAATAGGGTCGAATCTCTTTGGCTTGGCCGGTCTTCTGGTTATAGCGCGCCAGGTTCCCGCCTTGATATTCACTGAAGATAATATCCTTATTTGTGGGGTGTCGGAAGCTGTAAAAACCATCTCCTCCAAAAGAGGATTTCCAATCACTATTACCGATGCCACCCGCCTTTTGAGAGGGCGCAAACCAGGAGCCGTTGTCTTGGAGTCCCCCATAGACATTATAAGGCTTGTCATTATCTACGCTAACGTGATAGAACTGAGAAACGGGCAAATTCATCCACATCTTAAAGGTTTGTCCGCGATCTAGGGATTCATACACGCCGCCATCAGTTCCCAATAAAATGTGTTTCGTATTGTTAGGATCAATCCAAATATCATGAATATCAGAGTGGACACCTAGGCCCATGACTCTGAATCGATTGGCGCGATCTTCACTGATAATGGCATTTAAACCACATTTAGTTACAATACTATCATTTTTAGGGTCGACTACTACATTGGAAAAGTAGAAAGGTCGAACAGTTGTATTGAAATCTGTACTCACCTGCTCCCAGCTTTCGCCTTGGTTAGTCGATAGATAAAGCCCTTTATCCTTTTGTTGTTCCGCTTCAACCGAGAGGTAGATCACTTGGCCATTGGAAGGAGCTACACCGATTCCCATTCGTCCCAATTTCCCAGTCGGTAGCCCTTTATGGATGGTATCCCAGTTTTCGCCACCATCAGTTGATTTATAGATGCCACTCTTGCCAGTAAAGCCAGAATCGAAGGTCCAGGGGAGACGACGATAGCTCCACATGGATGCATAGAGGACATCAGGATTGTCTGGATCTATAGCCAGATCGGTGCAGCCTGTGTCTGCATCTAGATACAGTACTTTCTCCCAGTTTTGGCCGCCATCAATTGTTTTAAATACCCCCCGCTCTTCATTGGCATCCCAAAGGTGCCCCAATACGGCAACGTATACGATGTCGGAATTTTCCGGGTGAACGATAATATCTCCGATTCGTTCGGAGTTCTCCAGTCCCATACTTTTCCAATTGGTGCCCCCATTAGTGGATTTGTAAATACCCGTTCCCACCGATACACTGTTGCGCACCCAAGGTTCTCCGGTTCCCACCCACACCGTCTCTGGATTAGAGGGATCGATCGTAATCTTACCAATAGATTGGGTATGTTCATCAAAAATGGGCCGAAAGGTTGTGCCTCCCGTGACCGTTTTCCATACCCCTCCTCCAGCAGCTCCAATGTAGATTACCTCGGGTTGGTCATCCACCACTGCTATCGAAGAAATCCGACCACTCATAGTAGCGGGCCCGATCTGGCGGGCACGGAGTCCCCCAAACAAGGCCTTCCCCTTAGGGAATTTAGCCTGGGCATTTAAGTGTGGAAGGCTTAATAGGAGCGCAAAAATGTATAGGAAAGTTTTTTTCATCTTAGATTTCTTAAGAAGTTGTATTAAGTACTTGCTTAAAAAAAAAGCGCTGAAGCACTCCATTACAGTTTACTTCAGCGCTTATATAATACAATTAATTACTCATTCACATTAGTAGTTTGACGGAAATAAGTCAGACCAATTTTTCGAAAGCTTTTAAAAATTTTGCACGCCTCCTCCTGTTAGTCAGCGGCTTAATAAAATATTAAAAACCTAAATTGGTCTAATTTATTTTTTCTCCGTCTCTTAGTTGCCACTCGCTGGCGCTTCTTTTGCTTTTTTAGGCATAGCAAATATCTCATCTTTCATCTCCTCATTAAACACCATAGATTCGATGCTTATCTTTTGAGCAGTCTGTCCACCTACTTTCACCTCAATGAAAAAAGGAATCATCAAGCCATCCACCTCTTGGTAATCGCTTAAGAAAGTTTCCGCATCTTGGCCTTTGGTAGGACCACTCATGATAGCCTCTTTCATCATAATCGGCACATAGTGCTCTGCATCAAAATAGTAATATTGAACCTTACCATCTTTCTTAGTCAGTTTAATCTTAAAGGCTTCCGCTCCTTCTACTTCCTCTTTCCCCTCTAGCTCTAACGTATTGCCTTTTTCTTTGTAATCCATAAATGGCATCTCAAATTCCTGACTGGTAAATTGTTCCGCTTGATCAGCAGGCATAATTTGCGGATCAGGGCCCATCTGTAACGGAAAGTACATCCAAGCCGTTTCACCATCATAAGCTTGAATCAATTCTGTTCCTTGTATATCTACTATCACCTTTTGCTTATTCGGAGGTTTCGAATAGACAGTACCTTTGAAATCCATAGGTCCCATTGACATAGTACCTATCATTTTCTGGGAGGTCAATGCTTTCCACTGTTCATAGCTGCCCGCATTTTCATAGTACTTAGCTAAAATTTCGTCAACGGTTTGGCCATGAAGTGAAGCTATAGAAAGTACTGCTACACATAAAAAGGAGATCTTCTTCCACATAATTTCTGTTTTTTGGTTTCTGCTACGAAAGAAAGAAATTCTCCATAACTGGTGAAGCTTTCTAGATGAAAGCTAGGTTTTGTTCGATTGAGAGCAAAGAAAAAGCCCCGTCCATTGGACGAGGCTTTTTCAAAATATCTATATTCTTGCTTTGGTTTTAGCTACCAAAGTCATCAAAAGCAATGTTTTCTTCAGGTACGCCTAATTCATCGAGCATCTTAAGCGCTGCCTGCAGCATCAATGGAGGTCCACATAGGTAGTATTCTACCTCTTCTGGCTCCGGATGCTTCGATAGATATTGATCATACAATACTTGGTGAATAAAGCCTGTAAATCCATCCCCAGCATTATCTTCAATACTATCTTTTACCTTCCAATCGTCTACTTCTGTCGCATTAGAAAGTGCCACATAGTATCGGAAGTTGTCGAAATCTTTCTCGATACTTCTGAAATCATCTGTGTAGAACAACTCTCTTCTGGATCGACCACCGTACCAATAAGAAACCTTACGCTCCTCTGTCTTCATGGTATGGAAAAGGTGGAAGATGTGCGAGCGCAATGGCGCCATACCTGCTCCACCACCGATGTAAACCATTTCTTTCTTGGTGGGCTTGATGAAAAATTCACCATAAGGACCAGAAATCGTCACTTTATCACCTGGGTTTCTTGTAAATACATAGGAAGAACAAACACCCGGATTCACTTGCATCCAACCATTAGCTTTTCTATCCCA
>CAJXUM010001049.1 GCA_913060855.1 uncultured Lewinella sp.
GATCAGCCTCGGTCTCGTGGGCTCGGAGATGTGTATAAGAGACAGCAATAGTACCAGTTCTCCTGGACCATAGGAGCCTACATAGTCGCCAATAAACTTCGTCCCCACACTGTCATCAATATAGGTGAGTTCGTGTTGTGGATGGAAATGCCAGGGGGTTTCAAAGTTGGGTTTAGCGTATTGAAAAGCCGATATAGTTTGGTGGGCCCCTAAATGAATTTGTTCTAAAACTGGCTTCATAAATACGCTATTTTATCTTCTAAAGATAAGAAGACGTTATTATTCGACATAATAGATTACTTATTGGGCAAAAAAGGATAAAAGAAAATGCTTGAATCGTTTGATATTTGTGGCGAAGAGCCTATTGGAATTGGGCTCCATTGATGGAGATTGTTTTCACAGCATTCATAAACATCCAAATCATGAAAAAAAGTGCACTACCCGATCCATTTGAGAAAGCTCGTTTGGAAAAAGGCTTTGGAGAAGTGGAGGACCAAGAAGATCCTGTTATTATGGTTTTACGTCATAAGGATGTGCGAAAGTGTGCCCACAACTGGAAAACCTTCCAATCGGGAGCCGCGCCGGGACGCATCGTGGTGCCATCGGAAGTTAATATCAGAGATACTCGACAGATTCCTTTTGAGCTGGATCCTCCCTTACATCGAGAATATCGCGATCTGATGGAGGATTGGTTTAGAAGGCCCCTGCAAGCGCCCTATCAAGCACAGTTGAGTGCCCAGATTAGTGCCGCCATCGAGGAGGTTTTGACAAAAGATAGTGTAGAAGTGGTGGGCGATTTTTCCTTGCCATTACAATCCCGTGCCTTAACACTTTTGCTCAATATACCCTTTGAAGAAGCCGAAAAATGGATTGCTTGGGGGACGCATGTTTTCAGAAGTGAAGAGAGTGCTTTGGATGGGGATAAAGCCAATATTCTCTACGATTATATTGATCAAGAAATTGATAAAGCTATTGAGCATCCAGGAGAAGACCTTTATTCGGTCCTGTTAGCCTCCGAAGCACAAGGCAGAAAACTGACCAAGGAGGAAGTAAAGGGCACCATGATATTAACCTTTGCGGGAGGTAGAGATACCGTGATTAATGCCGTTACCAATTCAATCGCTTATTTCGCGGAGCACCCCGAATCGCTCAATCGCTTACGTAGCGAGCCCGAAATTATCGCCAGGGCCGTCGAGGAGTTGATTCGCTATTTTGCACCGCTTACCCATATGGGCCGAGTGGCTACGGAAGATGCGCAGGTTTGCGAACATGCGGTCAAAGCAGATAGTCGCATTTCCTTGTGTTGGGCTTCCGCCAATAGAGATGCTGCTGTGTTTGAGAACCCGAATGAAGTGGTGCTCGATCGAAAGATTAATCCACACCTAGGCTTTGGGTTTAGCCATCACAAATGCTTGGGGGCCACGCATGCTCGTCAGATATTGAAGACCTTGCTCCATGTTTTGATAGAGAAGGTAGAATCCATTGACATTCAGGATAGTGTAGAAAATATTGAAAATTGGGGCGAATTTAATCGCAAGGTTGGTTTTGATCAACTTCAGGTAAAATTCAATGCACTTAAATAGACAAAAGATCAACTATGGCAAAGATTACTTTTATCACAAAAGACCAGGAGACGATTGTAGCGGAAGCTGATTCGGGTTCTGTTATGGAATTGGCAGTGGCGCATAATGTCAAAGGTATTGATGCAGATTGTGGGGGCGTTTGTTCCTGTGCAACTTGTCATGTGCATGTGGCGGCAGACTATATGGACAAATTGGAAGCAGCAGGAGAAATTGAAAAAGACATGTTGGAATTTGCGGATAATGCCAGTGATTTTAGCCGTCTTTCTTGTCAAATGAAAATCACCGAGGCCATGGACGGAATGGTGTTGAATGTTGCCAATTAAATAGCGCAAACATGTCCGAAAGTATCTCAAGCGAATCTATTTGCCTCATCATCGGGGCCAGCCATGCTGGTGTGAATGCTGCTTTTGCGTTGCGCAAAGAGGGATGGACAGGAAGTATCCAGCTTTATGATGCAGACCCACTCCTCCCCTATCATCGTCCTCCCTTATCCAAGGCTTACCTGTCAGGCGGGGATGAAATTGAAAAGCATTTGCTGAAGTCGGCACAGAGTTATGAAAAGGAGCAGATCGATTTGCACTTAGGTGCAAAAGTTAGCGCTATCGATCCGAAGGAAAAAAAGATTACACTGGCCAATGGGCGTAGCCAAGTCTATGATAAATTGGTGATGGCTACAGGCGCCCGTGCCTTTATTCCACCGATTCCGGGTATCGAAAAGACGACTCATCTATTCACGATGCGGACGGCCGAAGATTCCATTCAAATTCGGAAAGCTTTGGACCAGCATGAGCAAAAACGCGTGCTTATTATTGGTGGTGGCTATATTGGCTTGGAAACGGCTGCATCGCTCCGCAAGCTTGGGGCTGAAGTTACCGTGCTAGAGCGCGAAGAGCGGCTTTTGGCTCGGGTTACGGCACCGGAATTGTCTCAATTTTTCCAAGCATTGCATCAGTCAAATGAGGTCCAAATCTTGACCGGTAAAAATGTTGTGGCTGCCAAAACTACGCCAAGTCATACTGAGATCATATGTGCTGATGGCTCCCGATACATCGCCGATATCATTGTGGTGGGCGTCGGTATTCGTGTCAATACGGAATTAGCCGCCGAAGCTGACTTAGTCATCGAAAATGGCATTCGGGTAGATTCCGCTGCTCGTACCAGTGACCAAGACATTTACGCGATCGGAGATTGCACGCTTCATTACAATCCTCATTATAAACGATTTATCCGCTTGGAATGCGTGCAAAATGCAGTAGACCAAGCCAAAATCGCAGCAGCAGCCATCTGCGGTAAGGAAGCCACTTATGATTCGATCCCCTGGTTTTGGTCGGATCAATATGATGTCAAACTCCAAATTACAGGCCTCTCAACGGGGTATCAGGAAGCATTGGTGAGGAAAGAGGAAGGAGAAGCAGTGCGTTTTTCGATCTGGTATTTTCGGGAGGATGAACTACTAGCAGTAGATGCCATCAATCATGCAAGAGCCTATATGTTGGGGATGAAGTTTTTGAAAACGGGTCAGAAAATTGATAAAACCAAATTGCTTGATCCAAAAGTGGAACTGAAGCCAGCCAATATTCTACAACAATGATTACCAAGTTCCAAGCTAAAATCTGATGCATTGGACGCCTTTAAAATTCACAAATGATACATCTGTCTCTTATACACATCTCCGAGCCCACGAGACCGAGGCTGATCTCG
>CAJXUM010001050.1 GCA_913060855.1 uncultured Lewinella sp.
TCCTCTTCGTCGGCAGCGTCAGATGTGTATAAGAGACAGGCCATCGATCTTCTTCCTTGGGCTTCTACTCTGTTCAATTTTGGAACTTGAAGCGCAGACCTCTTCCCCAGGCAACGAAAAAGGCGAACTTCTATACCAGAATACATTTGCCAAAGCCAAGCATCTACAGGATTGGCGTGTGGAAGGGCCTGGGCAAGTAAGATGATTTATTTGGCTAAATGATCACTTTAGTCGAAGAAAAGACTTCAGAAGTTTCCCCAGACTTGTCATTTGAAAACTTCTGAAATCTAGGCTTAACTAACAATACAATCAATCATGAATAAAAAGACCTTAGTACTAGCCTCGATGCTTTTCTTGGCGAGCGGCATTCTATCAGCAAAAACGGATTTCAACTATCTGTTTAAACAAGGAATGGATGGCTACGCTTGCTTCCGGATTCCTGCGATTATACAAACGAAAAAAGGAAACCTCCTTGCTTTTGCGGAAGCCCGGAAAGGGTCTTGTTCCGATACGGGTGATATCGATCTAGTGATGCGGCGAAGTACAGATAAGGGAGCGACCTGGAGTCAATTACAGGTCATCTGGGATGATGGTAATAATGTTTGTGGAAACCCCGTACCGGTACTGGAAAAACGCAGTGGGAAAATCTTCTTGCTGCTCACTTGGAATTTAGGCTCCGATCATGAACGAGATATCATAGCGCAAAAGAGTGAGGATACGCGACGCGTTTTTGTTACCCATTCCCAGGATGATGGGCTGAGTTGGGAAAAGCCGAAAGAGATTACCAATACGACTAAGCAAAAAGACTGGACCTGGTATGCTACTGGACCTTGTCATGGTATACAGTTGTCTAAAAAATCAGGCTATAAGGATCGCTTGGTCGTTCCTTGTGATCATATCGAAGCGGATACTAAGCACTACTATTCTCATTCGATCTATTCCGACGATTACGGCGAGACTTGGCAGCTGGGTGGCACAACGCCCCAACACCAAGTCAACGAATGCGTGGTAGCCGAAGGTAGCCAGGGCCAAGTTCTCCTCAATATGAGAAACTATGATCGAAATCATAAAAACCGAAAAACCTCCAGAAGTTCCGACGGTGGGCTGACTTGGTCCGAGCTCGAAAGTGATGATACCTTGATCGAACCGATTTGCCAAGCTAGTTTGGTTTCTAATGGAAAAAGGAATAAAAAGCACCGCCTCTATTTTTCTAATCCTGCTAGTAAGAACGCTCGTACCAACATGACATTGCGAATGAGTGACGACGACGGCCAAAGCTGGCTAGGAGAGCTCGTCATTCATCCCGGCCCAGCCGCTTATTCTGATCTAGTGATGTTGAATAAACGGCAAGTAGGTGTGTTGTATGAAGGGGGTGTTGAATCTGCTTATGAGGGTATTGCGTTTAAGGTGGTAGATGTGAAAGTGTTTCGGTAAGTGGCGATTTTTTGGCCGCTATTGCAGGTCAGTACTAGATGTGATGCAGGTGGAAAACACCTGCATCGGCGGATAAATTTGCCGGTTACTGGGGGCGGGCTTTTTGGGCCTTGAAGTAATCATTAGCGCCAGCGGAGGTGGCGGGGCTCCAGGGGTGATTCTCCTTGGGCAGCTGGGCCTTTAAGGCTGCTTTGATAGGCGCATAGCGTGGGTCGCTGGCTCGGTTGTGCCATTCATTTCCATCTTCTTGGTGGTCATAAAATTCTTCTGAACCATCTTCAAACAGCAAGTATCGATAGCGCTCCGTTTTTATCGCATGGTTTTTCCAGCCGTAGGTGGTAATGGCCGGATGGTCCCAGTCTTGGGAGGGATTGGTCAAGAGCGGGCGGATGCTTTCGCCATCATTGCGGGGGTTGGGCGGTAAATTGCACAAATCAAGTAAGGTAGGATATAAGTCCAATAGCTCCACGGGCTTGGAGCAGCTTTGTCCGGCAGGGATGCCAGGGCCAGCAAAGATTAGCGGAACCTTGGTGGCTTCTTCCCAGAGCGAATGTTTGGCGAAACGGTTTTTCTCCCCGATATGGTAGCCATGATCCGACCAGAGCACTATTATAGTATTATCGGCATAGGGGCTAGCGTCCAGTGCATCTAAGACCTTTCCTACTTGGTGATCAACAAAAGAAATACATGCCAAATAAGCCTGAACGATAGCCTTCCACTCTCCCACTTCTTTCGCCCACTCCGTTGTTGGCATAGGCGGGATATCGTGTACTGCCTGAGAAATAGCCGGAATATCGTCCTGATCACCCTCCAAATAAGGTGGCAATTGGATACTATCTATCGGATAAAGATCAAACCACTTTTGAGGAGCATAGAATGGGACATGGGGGCGGATAAAACCTGCTGCTAAGAAAAAGGGTTGTTCGTGAGATTGCTGTAATCGTTCGATTGCCCATTCTGCTGTTTGATGGTCGATCATGTCTTCATCCTTTTCTGGATAGGCGCCCCAATCCGTTTGTGTCCCTTTCGGCTTCCCAAACCATTCTGGGTCATACTTGAATCGTTTCTCCGGCTTTGGACCAAAGCCGCCCTCTCGGCCGCCCATTTCTTGAAAAACGCCTTCTGGTGCAAAGTGGTGAAAGAGTTTGCCTTTTCCCATTGTCTTATAGGCATGTTCTCCAAAATATTGGGGGAGAAATACGATGTCAGTCATCGAGCTATCTGCTAGGCGTATCTTTTTATCATTAATTTGACCATAAATACCCGTACTAGAAGGTCGCAAGCCGGTCATCAAACTGGCGCGAGAAGGGCCACAGATGGGCGCCTGGCAATGGGCATTGGTAAACAAAGTGCCGCGGGCAGCCAAGCGATCGATATTGGGCGTTTTGGCATTGGGGTGTCCTTTCATACAGCCCAACCAATCGTTGAGATCATCGATGGCTAAGAATAGTACATTGGGTGGAGCGCTCTCTTCCTGGCTTATTTCTTTAGTTGGGGAATGGCAAGCCAATAGGAAGATAAGGCTACAGAAGGTATAGATAAGTGGGTTTTTCATATTCGTTTGTTTGCAAAAAAGTGGATTGGCCTATGGCCTAGGCTTCAGAGAATTGGCCAGGAAAATGGCTGGGGCTTAGACTTCAGAAGTTTCGCAAGCTTTGGCCAGGAAAACTTCTGAAGTCTTATTCAGTTGAGCAAAGGTAATTATCCCAGCCTTCCCAAACGCTAATACAAAGCATAAATAACTTTGACCCTTATTTATCAGGCGAGCAGGAGCTTGTCGCCAACCTGGAGACCAGGAACAGGGCTGAGGCCTAGACTTCAGACTGTCTCTTATACACATCTGACGCTG
>CAJXUM010001051.1 GCA_913060855.1 uncultured Lewinella sp.
GCTAGTATCTCTTCACTCAATGCTAGTGGCTTTCATCGCACCGAAGCAGAAGTGGAGGACCAGAATGCACTGCAACAGCTAACGACTGGCGGCAGTTTAAAATACAAATTTGAACAAGGGCATATAGCCTTAAACGGAATATACCACCAATTCAGTAAGCCTTTAGAGAGTAGGGTGCAGCCTTACAACCAGTTTTATTTTCGCGGAAGTGAACTGACGAATGCCAGTTTGGATTACAATTTCCGTTTAGGAAAATTCAACCTATTTGGGGAAACTGCGGCTAGTCAAAACGGAAGTATTGCTACCCTAAACGGTTTGCTCACAGGGCTTGATCCCAAAATAGATTTTGCTTTGCTATTCCGGCATTACCCCCGAGATTATTGGTCCATTAATGCCAGTCCATTTGCGGAAACAAGCGGAGCTAGGAATGAAACGGGCCTTTATACAGGGATAGTAGTAAGGCCCCATAGAGATTGGATTGTCTCGGCTTATTTTGATGTATGGGAACATCCTTGGTTGAGATTCCAGGTAGATGCCCCCAGTAATGGCTTTGAATACCGAGTCCGATTGACTCACTTTAAAAAGCGCAAATACACCGCTTTTATTGAGGTCAGGGATGAGATCAAAGGACGAAATGTTCCGATTTTTGAAACCAAGTCCAAGGATGTACTCCCTAGCCGCCGCTTTCAAACTAGATTCAATTTTTCTTATAAGGTGAGTAAATCGGTAGAATTACGAAGTCGCTTAGACCTCGGCTTCGCCGATAATGAAGTCAATAACTACCAGGATGGTTTTGCTATATCCCAGGATCTTATTTTCAAACCTTTGGGCTTTCCCTTGTCATTCACCACTCGCTTTGCGCTCTTCGATACCGACGGCTATCAGGTGCGGTTTTACAATTTCGAAAACAACCTCTTGTACACCTTCTCCATTCCGGCTTACTACAATAGAGGTAGTCGATTTTACCTCAATGTGCGCTACAAAGGTCTCCGTAATATGACCATAGAGGCTCGCTTTGCGCAGCTTTATTGGTCTGATCAAGATGGCATTGGTAGCGGCTTGGAAGAAATTAATGGCCCCGTTCGGACGGAGTTGAGTGCACAAGTTAAGTATCAATTTTAGCCATTTTTAGTTGTTTGAAAATCAGTCCTATCATTCAACTTCCATCACCCCTTAGATTCGACTCAAAACTACAGCACCCTTTGAGTCTTACGTCAAAGGGTGCCAAGTTATCATTCATTTTCTGTGGTAAGTAGGCGATACTAGCCTATGTAACCAAGTACAATTAATCTAGTCGTATCATTTTCTTACTAGCCGAATTAGGTCCAGCCGTTACCGTGTAAAACAAGGTGCCAGTAGCCCCTAATTCCTGGTCCGTCAATAGCACCGCATTCTTTCCTTTCTTGAAATCTTGCTGAATGCTATGTAGTACTTTACCACTCAAATCATAGATACTAATCGTGGCTTCACTATCCATTGGCAAGTAGAAACTGATAATCGTTTCTGCTTTAAATGGATTCGGTCTATTTTGGTACAATTCAAAACCTACGGTACGTTTATTACCCGATCCAAAGTCAATGGCCAGGTCGTAAGATTGACCGCTAAGATCATATGCCTCAGAAGGCGTTATTCTCGAACTCAATCCTAGCTGTTCACTGAGGCGTGTATTCTCCGTAGCCTTTAGGACTAGCGTAAACAAGATTTCATCAGGTTTGGCTTCTCCATTCCAAGAATTGGGCAGGAGGCCGTCTTTCACAAAATCAGTATTGAAGTGATTCGCCTGAGCAAGACCATACTCAATCGTTTGCCATTGAATTCCAGTACCAAACGTAAAGGTACCTTGGTAACCATCTACATCTTGTATCATACTAGACCCCACCTCTACACGGTACGTATTTCCAGCAGTCATTTCGAAATCTTCTATATCGAATACGAATTCTCCATAAGTTCGTTCATCTATGCCTATCAGCGAATTAGCACGGGCACTAGTATTTACATCAGCTACTTTGACACCCACAAAATCTAGCCGGACCTCTCCTACTAAATCGTTGATGGAACTGATAGTAGGAAAGTCTTCTACCCAAGGGTTAGCAGGGTTGGGGAACACATAATCTTTGGCAATAAATCGCCAACTCGTATTGTTCGTAAAACCTGGCCCAGCACCTAGTATCAAGCGGCGAGCTTCGATGATATCCAAAGTAGTCACTGCTCGACTATTATTGACATCTGCTGCAATGATCTTGTAGGGAGAAGCCAGTAATTGCACCCCTAGAATATGCTTTGTCATCAAAATGAGATCTAAGGTAGATACTCCGTTGAGCGGATTGGCATCGAGGTGAGGTGTGATACTGTAATCACTAGCAGCTAAGGCTTCAAAAACATAGTAACCTTCTTCATGCGTGGTGAATACTTGATCGGCCGCCCCACTTAAGCTTACTTCCGCTTCTTGTATACCTTCACCCTCTTCGGTTTCTAGGTAACCCACTATCGCGCCATCTGCTTCGCCGCATCGATTCATTAGATCCTGGACAAATACATAGGTTTCGCAGTAATCATGGTTGCCGGCCTCGTCCCAGGCGTGGATCTCGACAATAGTGGTTTCATCATCATCACAGGTAAATACAATGCCAGTGGAGTCACGATGAGCCTCTTCTCCTACCAAATTAATGGAGTAAGCAGTAATCAATGCATTATCATTGATATCCAAATCAGGGCCTTGACCATTACAGTCATAGACTGGACTAGCAATAAAATCATTGGCCCAAATAGCCATCGCTGCACTATCTTCATCGCCGTCACCATCCGCATCTGGGTGAGATGGATCTGTAGGCATGAGTTCTATGGCCAAACCATTGAGACAGATCGGAGCAGGGGCTTTGGTATCCACCACTTCCAACAGAATCAAGTCGGCCGCTTCATTTCCACAACCATCCGCAGCTTCTATCAATAGAGCATGTTTACCTTGCGGTAAGGAAGCGACAAAGGCGTAATTGGGCGCTTCAGCCAGCACGAAAGCCGTCACGTCAGCATCCGAGACGAATTCTGCCTGTGTGAAATTACCGTCTTCATCCGTATCAACGATGAAGGCGTCTAACCACACTCGTCGTAGTCCTTCCTCCTCTGTACATTCATCCTTTATCGAGAAGTTAATCACTACTTCTCCTTCGCAGTTCTCACCGTCCAGTGAGGCAAAAGTATCATAATCTTCAACTTTGATCACTGGATCAACACTGTCTGTCTCTTATACACATCTGACGCTGCCGACGAAGAGGATAGTGTA
>CAJXUM010001052.1 GCA_913060855.1 uncultured Lewinella sp.
GCATACGAGATCAGTCTCGGTCTCGTGGGCTCGGAGATGTGTATAAGAGACAGTGGTGGCACTGCGCCCCTATTTTCAACGGTATTGATGCTGGGCATACCAGCAAAATTGGCCGGATGTAAAGAAATTGTACTTTGCTCTCCTCCTCGAACAGCGGGTAGTATTCACCCAGCAGTTATTTATGCTGCACAACTAGTAGGCGTAACAAAAATGTTCAAGGTCGGAGGGGTACAGGCTATTGGCGCCATGGCCTATGGCACCGAAAGCGTTCCCCAAGTCTATAAGATATTTGGTCCTGGCAATCAATATGTGACAGCGGCTAAACAATTGGTCAATAAAGAAGGGCTGGCTATTGATATGCCAGCAGGGCCGTCTGAAGTCCTGGTTTGCGCCGATGAAAGTGCTAATCCCGATTTTGTAGCGGCCGATTTGTTATCACAGGCCGAACACGGTACAGATAGCCAAGTCGTATTGGTCGCTTTTGCAGAAGAAACCATTCGGGCGGTAAAAGCAGCCTTGAATAAACAAGTAAAGGAGCTACCACGCCAGGAAATAGCCGAAGGTGCCCTGGTCAATAGTGCAGCAGTTGTTTTATCCGACCGGAAAGAAGCGCTCGATTTCATCAATGCCTATGCCCCGGAGCACCTGATATTAGCCCTGAATGATGCCGAAGAGATGGGGGAAGATATCATCAATGCAGGCTCCGTTTTCTTGGGTAATTACACCCCTGAATCTGTCGGAGATTATGCCTCAGGCACTAACCATACGCTACCAACCAACGGCTTTGCTCGTGCTTACAGTGGCGTCTCTTTAGATTCCTTTGTAAAGAAAATAACCTTTCAAAAATTGAGTCGAGAAGGGCTTCGTTTATTGGGGCCTTCCGTAGAGATCATGGCAGAAGCCGAGGAATTGATCGCTCATAAAAATGCCGTCAGTATTCGATTGAAAACAATCTAGCAAAGTGCGAAGTCGGAAATGCGAAGTCGGAATTTCCCACTTCGCATTTCCAACTTTCGACTTCCCACTTCCGGCTTTAAAACACCATAGCGCATGACAGTAGAATCTTTAGTTCGCCCCAACATAAAAGCACTACGGCCTTACTCCTCTGCGAGGAGTGAATTCAAAGGTAGTGCCGAGGTTTTCATCGATGCCAATGAGAATCCTTTTGAAACGGGTTTAAACCGATATCCGGACCCGCTCCAATGGAACTTGAAGAAGAAAATAAGCACTCTCGTGCGGCTTCCTAAAGAAAATATTTTCTTGGGTAATGGGAGTGATGAAGTCATTGATTTACTGATTCGTATTTTCTGCGAGCCGAGGGTAGATCATATCATCACCGTACCACCTACTTATGGCATGTATAAGGTTAGTGCTAGCATTGCAGATATAGCCGTTAAAGAAGTGCTGCTCACAACAGATTACCAGCCTAGGGTTGACGCTATTTTGGCGGCCACTACCCCACAATCTAAAATTCTATTTTTGTGCAGTCCCAATAATCCCACTGGCAATGACATGCAGCCGGTCTTAGTCCAAGAATTATTGGATAAATTTCCAGGGATTATCGTGGTTGACGAGGCCTATATCGACTTTTCTTCGCAAAAGAGTTTCAGTCAATATATTGATCAATATCCCAATTTAGTCGTTACCCAAACGTTCTCTAAAGCATGGGGACTGGCGGGTATCAGATTGGGCATGGCCTTTGCTTCAAGAGAAATCATCCACTATTTCAATAAGGTAAAGCCACCTTATAATGTGAATCAGTTGACACAAAAGGCCGCATTGGAGGCCTTGAATGATACGAAGACGAAAACCGATTGGGTATTTACTATTTTGCGAGAAAGAGATAAAGTCGCTGCTGATTTAGCTGCTTTCTCTTTTGTGCAAAAAGTGTATCCCTCCGATGCCAATTTCTTGATGACTAAAGTGGATGATCCACTAGACCTTTACCAATACCTGGTGACCAAAGGCATCATCGCACGGGATAGGTCGACGGTCCCTTTGTGTGAGGGCTGCCTTCGATTTACAGTGGGTCGCCCAGAAGAAAATAAACAACTACTAGCTGCGCTAAAAGCCTATAAAAAATGAAAAAGCTACTCATTCTTGATCGCGATGGTACATTGGCCTTAGAGCCCCCAGTAGATTACCAGTTGGATTCTCTGGAGAAATTAGAATTCTACCCGATGGTATTTACCTATTTGGGTAGGATTGTGAGAGAATTGGATTACGAACTCCTCATGATTACCAATCAGGATGGATTGGGTACTTCCTCTTTTCCTGAAGACACCTTTTGGCCAGCTCACAATAAGGTCATGAAAGCCTTTGAAAATGAAGGAATCATTTTCAAAGACGTCTTGATCGATCGTACCTTCCCACATGAAAATGCGCCCACTCGAAAACCCCGAACGGGATTGATGGAGCCATACATGACTGGTGACTATGACTTAGCCAATTCTATCGTTATCGGCGATCGACTCACCGACATGGAATTGGCCAAGAACTTAGGCGCAAAAGGAATCTGGCTGAATAATGAGCCAGACTTAGGGGCAGCTGAAGTAGAAGGAAAAAGAGAAGAATTAGGGGATGCGATTGCCCTGACTACCACCAACTGGCGTGATATTTATGAATGGATGAAATTGCCCGCACGAACGGCCGAAATTCACCGCCAAACCAAAGAAACAGATATCTTAATCCAGCTCTCTCTGGATGGAGATGGCAAGGCCGATAATGATACAGGAATTGGTTTTTTTGATCACATGCTTGATCAATTGGCCCGCCACGCCGTCTGCGACTTAACCGTAAAGGTCAAAGGTGATTTACATATCGATGAGCATCATACGATAGAGGATACGGCATTGGCGATAGGTGAAGCTTTTTACCAAGCTATTGGAGATAAAATGGGGATCGAGCGTTATGGCTATTGCTTACCCATGGATGATTGTTTGGCACAAGTGGCAATTGATTTTGGCGGAAGGCCCTGGCTAGTTTGGGAGGCTGATTTCAAACGAGAGATGATTGGCCAAATGCCCACTGAAATGTTCTATCATTTCTTCAAATCCTTCAGTGATACCGCCAAGTGTAATCTCAACATTAAAGCAGAAGGAGAAAACGAACATCACAAGATAGAAGCGATATTCAAAGCCTGGGCCAGGGCGATCAAAATGGCTAAGAAACGTGATATCAATAATATGCAATTACCTTCTACCAAAGGTATTCTTTAGTAGTTTGACGGAAATAAATGCTGTCTCTTATACACATCTGACGCTGCCGACGAAGAGGATAG
>CAJXUM010001053.1 GCA_913060855.1 uncultured Lewinella sp.
CTCGTGGGCTCGGAGATGTGTATAAGAGACAGGTCATCTATATTTTTGCTGATCAATTTCGGCAGTATAGTCTCGGTTTTTGGTCGCAAGCGGAGAATAGAAAATACATTCAAGGTAATCCTGATCCTGTAATAACCCCAGCACTCGATAAACTAGCCAAGGGGGGAGCCGTCTTTAGCCGATCCGTGAGTAATTATCCTTTGTGCAGCCCACATCGCGGTATGTTGCTCACTGGGATGTATCCCGACCAAAATGGTTTGACCAATAATTGTAGAAGAGATAGAGAAACACAGTTGAGGAGAGATGCAGCATGTGTGACGGATGTTTTTTCAAAAGCAGGATATCAAACGGCTTATTTTGGGAAGTGTCATTGGCAGAAAACGGAACCTCTATTTGATGAAAGTGGCAATTATGTGGGCAGTACGGATGCACCTGGAGGACATTACGTCAACCGATATGATACCTATGTTCCGCCTGGGCCAGATCGACATAGTATTGATTATTTCTTCCAGCTGTTGAAAGACGAACACTTTAACCCAAGATGCTATTCCAGTGATCCCAAAAACGTGAATGGCTTGAAAGATGGAGAACTGTACTTGCCGAAACGTTTTTCTTCTGAACTGGAAGCGGAGTCCATCATGAACTATCTTTCTAATACGCACGATCAACGCGACCCTTCCAAACCTTTTTTTCTGATTTGGTCCATGAATCCACCCCACAATCCGTGGACCAGGGAAAGTACCTATATGCCCTTTTTTGATCAATATACAGATGCGGCAGGTGAGGTACACTTAGATCAACTATTGACCCGGGAGAATGCGGACTCAAGCGTCGGTCATTACGCGCCCTATTATTTTGCCAATGTGAGTGCGGTCGACTTCTTTATTGGACAGGTCATGCAACGATTAGAAGAACTGGATTTGGATGATAATACCATTATTGCCTTTTCTTCCGATCATGGCGAGATGCTGGGGAGCCAAGCTCGAACGGGCAAAAATGGTCCGGAAATAGAAGCTTTCTCCATTCCCTTCCTGCTTAAATGGGGAGAAAATATTCAGCATCGAGTAGAAGACCTGATCCTGAGTGTTCCCGATGTTATGCCCACTTTATTGGGATTGGCTGGCTTGAAAGAGCTTATCCCAGCGGAGGTCCAGGGCGTCGACTATTCCGACCTACTCTTGGATGAAGAAAACCAATCGGTACAAAAACCTACAGGAGCCTTGTTCCTGCAAGCAGCAGCACGAGGCATTTATACCGGAAAATATATGTTTGTCATCAATGAAAAGGAAGGAGAATTCGAATCGGCCTTTTACTACGACAATGAAAAAGATCCTTATCAGTTAGATCGAATTCCGTTTGAAGACATGGAGGTAGCAACGGCGGAAAGGCTTAAAAAGGAATTGTATGCCTTGTTGAAGCAAACGAATGATAGATGGTATCAGGAAGGGATTTGTGAAGCCTTTTTATCTGCCAAATAAAAGAGCTAAGGATGTTATAACAAAGAAATCTAATACCTATGTTTTCATTTAGAATCAAGCTGATCCTTCCTTTATTCTTGCTATTGCTTGTGGTCGATGTCTCTGCACAAGAAAAGCCCAATATCATTGTCATCCTCACCGACGACCAAGGTTGGGCAGATGTTGGTTTTAATGGCGCTACAGATATTCCTACGCCCCATTTGGATCGGCTAGCTGCTCAAGGTATCATTTTTACCAATGGCTATGTTTCACACCCGTACTGCAGTCCTTCTCGAGCCGGCTTGCTAACCGGAAGATACCAGGCTCGATTTGGTCATGATTGCAATTTGCCCTACGATGCAGAAAATGACAATACGGTCGGGACACCATTGTCAGAGATCATGATGCCCGAGGCACTCAAGCCATTGGGATATAGAACGAGTGCAATTGGGAAGTGGCATCTCGGAGATCATCCCGATCTACATCCCACCGCACAGGGCTTTGATCATTGGTTTGGCTTCCCAGCAGGCAGTATGAATTATTGGGGGAGGCCTAATTCGGCGACTCGGACGATTTATCGAAATGGCAAAGCTATTCCACCAAAAGAATTAAGCTATTTGACGGATGACTTTACGGCGGAAGCCATTGAGTTTATCAATCAGAAAAATGAAAAGCCCTTCTTTATCTATTTGGCCTACAATGCGCCCCATGCACCCGACCAGGTGACCCAAGGGTATTTAGACCAAACCCAGCACATTGAATACGGTGGTCGAAGTATTTATGCCGCGATGGTGAATGCGGTGGACGCTGGTGTAGGGAAAATAGACTCTACTTTGATTGCTAATGGAATGAAAGAAAATACCCTCATCGTTTTCTTGAGTGACAATGGTGGTCGGACCACGCATGCTGATAACAGGCCCTTTCGGGGACATAAGGGGATGTTGTTTGAAGGAGGGATTAAAGTTCCTTTCTTCATGACCTGGCCCAAGTCCTTGCCCGCCCAACAAAAGTATGAGCATCCGATCAGTTCACTGGATCTATTTCCGACCTTCCTCCATGCGGCAGGAGAGAAGCTGAACCAACAGAATCAATTGGATGGAACGAGCTTACTGCCCTATGTACTGGGGGAAAATGGAGCACGTCCACACGAGCAATTGTTTTGGCGCTCGGTGGGGAATTTTGAATATGCAGTGCGGGTACAAGATTACAAGCTGTACAAGAGCGCCTACAAAGAAAAAACTTTGCTTTTTGATCTCAAAAAAGACCCCTATGAAAGGGAAGATATAGCAGCTGCACATCCAGCGGTGGTAGCTCAATTGGAAAAAGCCTACCAAGCATGGGATGCCAAGAATATGGCACCTGGGTGGTTTGATCCACACCGAGAGAATGTGATCAAGGAAGAAAAGGAACTCAATCGATTGCGAGAGAAGGCAAGCAAGGGGGGGAACAAATAAACAAGTTTGAAAATGATTATAAACTTAGGGATAAGTTTAAGAATTAGCCTCGGACATGCACTTAGGGTTCTCTTCTTTTTGCCACAATTCTTCCACTAGTAAACAATTTTTCATCTGGCCTATCTAGATAACTATCCCGGTTTTTCTTTAAGGCTACTTGAAATGCAGCGACAAGGCGGTCATTACTGACCTCTTCTATAATCATCCAATTTTGGAACAATGCCGGCGAGTATAGCGTATCCGTTCCAGCAATTGCATCACAACCTACTATCTCAGCTAAGGAAACATTTGTTCCCAAATCATCAGATAGAATAATGGTATCCCTTCTATTGCTGTCTCTTATACACATCTGACGCTGCCGAC
>CAJXUM010001054.1 GCA_913060855.1 uncultured Lewinella sp.
TCTACACTATCCTCTTCGTCGGCAGCGTCAGATGTGTATAAGAGACAGACTTATATCTCCACGACGAGCCATTGCGATATTGCAGCACTTTCGGAGGTTTCCTTTGTATCTAATCGAACGGGTGGTTCGAATTTTACTTGCACTCAAACGAATAATACACCAAGTAATCCACTGCCGGTATCTTTCCTATCCTTTTCTGCCCAAGTTCGTGGTATAACTTCTATCAGTCTATCTTGGGAAACGGCTTGGGAAGAAAACAATAAACACTTTGCCATCGAAAGATCCAAGGATGGTAAAACCTTCTTTGAAATTGGCCAATTACCAGGCGCCAATTATTCAGCTGAAGGTTCAGTATATAGTTTCCTAGATCAAAATCCGGCTGCTGGCGAGAATTATTATCGCCTAAAACAAGTCGATTTTGATGGAGATTTTTCCTATTCGACGATCATTGCTGTATCGTTCAAAGAAGAGGGGCAATGGAAAATATATCCCACCTTATTCTCTTCTTCCGTTAATGTAGAATACACAGGAGACCGGACACCCGTCGTAATGATTCTTGTGTACGATTTGTATGGCCGTCTCGTATATCAACATCCTTCGCAACGAGATCAAATGAATCATGAACTTATGTTAGATCATCTTCCTGCTGGCATGTATTCTTTGCAGGTGAAAGACGACCATGTTGAACCCCAATCTTATAGGATAATCAAGCCTTGACATTTATTCAGATCGTTCACGGTGAATCACCGATCGAATGGCATTAGTCCCTGACTGGATCGAGCCACTAGGCTTACTGCGGTATTCCGGTATCAAATCGGTGTACTTAGTGATTTGATGTCAAATGTGCGACCAGCGGAAGGGTAGTGAACAACGCCCTGACAGATTGTTCTGATCCTTTCTTTTTGTGAAGGTAGAGACTTCGGGAAAATGTGAAGAATAAACCAAATGAGCTGCCAACTTAATGCTTCCTCCCAGCCGGCGGATATGGCTTTTTTTAAAGCGGGATCATTTTGAAAATAGCGTTTGATCACTCGAAATACACAAATCAAAGGGTGAACCTCCAATATGATCACCTGCTCTGCTTGCCCCGCCAAAAAATCAATAGCTTCTCCATGATTTCCTTCCACAATCCAGTTGTCAGCTGGGATGGCTAGTTTTAAGGCCGCCATCGCCTGATCAAAAGGGACGTGAATATCAGGTCCTTTAAAAAAATAGTGATCCACATGATAAACGGGTAATTTCAATTTCTTCCCAATGGCTAGTGCTAAGCTGGATTTACCTGCTCCAGGAGGGCCAAATATGAATAGCTTCATTTCCTTTATTGTTTGTTAATTGAATGCGTACTGCTAGTACTCATCTGAGTTGGAAATACGCCATGACTAAGAGTGGTGGCAGCAACATGGTTTATGTGATTTTATTGATTACGGCAAGTTCAGCTTTGCTAAAATGTGGGAAGCGTAAGCCATGAAAGTTCAATCATTGTCTGTATATTGGGTGCTATAGTAGTAATAGGATAGGAGGGTGAAATAGTTCCATTTTGTTCCCCGATCTACATCGCTCATTAATTGAAACGAAACATGAAAAACCACTTTTTACTTGGCTTATTGCTAATAGGTCTATTGTATAGTTGTCAACCAGAAAAAGCCACTACAGGATTGCTACAATCCAAAGATGTGCAACGGATGGTACTGGTGGGCGGTTCTTTAGTGTCGAGCATGGAGGACTATGGCTTTTTTGAACGCTCCATCCTCCAACATTATCCCGTCAAACAAGTCAGCTTCCGGAATATAGGTTGGCCAGCAGATGATGTTTATGGCTTGGCACGAAGTCAGTTTGGCTCGGCCCAAAACACGCGATCTTGGGAACCTCCTTCTGCGGAAAAGGGATTTGGATCTAAGGTCTTAATGCAACATATAAAAGAAGCTAGCCCTTCTACTTTGGTGATTGCTTATGGCTCTGAAGCCGCTTTTGCTGAAGCGGAAGAAGATTTAGCCCTGTTTATGAGTGGCTATGAGCGCTTGCTTGACTTTGCAGAAGAGCAAGGGGCTAAGTTGGTCTTACTTTCTCCTCCTAAGCAAGAAGTAGCCTATTCCACTAAAGAAATTTGCGAAGCAAGAAATCAATGGCTGGGCCAAGCGGCAGACTATATTGAACAATTAGCGAAAGAAAGAGGCCATATATTCATTGATTTGTACAAGGGGCTAATTACAGACCCAACTCAACATCTCTACACCCATAATGGGATTCAGCTCAACGAGGCGGGATATGAGAAGATGAATGATCTCCTGCTCCAGGAATTGCAACTAGCACCTACTAAAGCTTTTCAACTGTCACTAGATGAGGAGGCCAATATCATCAGTAATACAAACTGCGAAGTAAGCGATTGGACAAAGACCGTTAATGGCGTAAGTTTCAATTTAACAGCTGATAAAATGCTGTCTTCCGGTGAGATTAACTCCAAAGGCCCGATTGCTGTTTTTGTGAATGGCGAATTGTATTCCAAAAAACAAGATACAATTTCTACCATCACCTTGACTTATGACTCTATTCGGCAGGAACGACTGCTGGCTACGATAAAGGAGAAAAACCGGCTCCATCGCTACCGACTTCGCCCACTCAATGAGGCCTACATCTATTTATTTAGACGACACGAAATGGGACACCTCGCTTACGAAATGGATATGCTCAATGAGCTAGTCGTAGAAAAAGAAAGAGAAATCCAGCGCCTGGTGATTAGCGAAACCCATGATATCGAAATCGAGCTCATCCGTGACTGGCAACCGCCTAAAGACTACCCGGAAGACGAAGTTCCCGCCTTTGTCCCCGAACCTGACATCGCCGCCGAACTCGCCGCCTTCAACATCGCCGACGGCTACGAAATCAGCCTCTTTGCTGCTGACCCGATGATCGCCAATCCCATTAATGTGAACTGGGATACGAAAGGCAGAGCTTGGATAGCCACCAGTAGCACCTATCCGCATATCGTCCCCGGGCGAGAACCCAATGATAAGATTATCATTTTGGAGGATACCGATGGAGATGGTGTAGCGGATAAACATACCGTCTTTGCAGAAAACTTATTAGTACCTCATTCTGTGATGCCTGTGCCAGGAGGTGCCTTCGTCACTGCTACTACACAGCTTCTTTTCTTGGCCGATACGGATGGCGATGATGTAGCCGATGAACGCCGAGTAGTTTTTGATGGCTTTGGTAATGCGGATGTACATCTGTCTCTTATACACATCTCCGAGCCCACGAGACCGAGGCTGATCTC
>CAJXUM010001055.1 GCA_913060855.1 uncultured Lewinella sp.
GGCCGCCGTTTCAGAATTAGGCTGACAGGCTATGCAGCAAAGGGATAGCCATAAAAAAGTGAATAGGTTTTTCATCGTTTTGTTTTTTATACTCAGGCCGTGACTAAAAAAGCAAAAATTGTCAGAGAACCAAACTTATTCGTATTTTGATTTCCAAATTCAGTCAAAATGAAATATACACGAAAAACCTTCCTTAAAGTACTAGGTACTGGGGCTTTAGCTACTGGCGTTTCCACCCTCAGTCAGGCTGCCGCCCCTAAACGACCAAAGGCACCACTAACATTGGGCTTAGCCTCTTATTCACTTCGAAAATTCAGCCTTGATGAAGCCATAGCCATGTGCAAGCGACTGAATATCAAACCGATTGCCTTAAAGAGTATGCACCTTCCCTTGGATAGTACGGATGCTGCTATCAAAACAGCTGCAGAAAAGGTCCGAGCCGCAGGACTGGACCTCTATGGCGTGGGTGTCGTCTATATGAAATCCGAAGCAGAGGTAGAAAATGCTTTCCGATATGCTTCCGCTGCAGGAGCCCGGGTCATTATCGGGGTACCCAATCATGACCTATTACCCCTAGTGGAGAAAAAGGTCAAAGCCACTAATATCAAAGTGGCTATTCATAATCATGGCCCTGGCGATAAGGTATATCCTAGTCCAGAAAGTATCTTCGAAAAGATCAAAGACCTAGATCCACGCGTTGGACTATGCATCGATATTGGGCATACTATCCGGATCGGCCTTGATCCGTCCAAGAATCTTAAAAAATACAAGGATAGACTTCATGATATACACCTGAAAGATGTGAATGTCGCGGCCGCAGAAGGGCATTCTGTAGAATTAGGTAGAGGGGTCATTGATATTCCTGGTGTATTGAAAACACTACAAAAAATAAAATACCAAGGCGTAATGGGGCTAGAGTTTGAAAAGGACGGAGATGATCCCTTTCCAGGCTTAGCAGAGTGCGTGGGCTATGTCCACGGAGCACTCGACGCCTAGTTCTGATGAGTAGATTGATCCACAGTTAGCATCTGTGGATCAATCCTGCATTCAGGGCGCTCAAGGTTTGTTTTAGCATCAGCGCGCTTCGCACTTGCGATAGTACAAGCAAGCAGGAAGGAATAAATGGTCTCAATGAGTATTTGGCCAAGTGATTCCTTTCTTTTCTACAAGATTAATTAGCCATTCTTAGCTCACCAATTCGCGTATCGCTTCTACAAAAGCATCCAAATCAGCAATCCGTGTATACAAATGTGGCGTAACCCGAACGCCCTTGACCGATTCTCGATTGATGGCCACCGTAAAGATTCTGTGCTTATCATAAAAATAGGTGGCCAGTTCATTCGGAGTCATTCCTTCCACTGCAATATTAGCAATGGCACAAGAACGATCGGCATCCAATGGGGTATTTAAGACTACCCGAGGCAGTTCTTTCACGCGTGAGGTCCAGTAGTCTTTTAAATAACGGAGTCGAGCCTCTTTCCTAGCAGAACCTATCAATTCGTGAAAACGAATAGCACTTGAGATCGTCAGATGAGTGGCCACCGGGTGCGTACCAATATGTTCAAACTTTCGAATATCATCGGCTGGCACCGCAACATCACCAAACAGTGGCCATACCTGCTCAATCTTCTCTTTCTTGACATACAATATCCCGGCTCCTAGTGGGCAACAAAGCCATTTATGTAAGCTAGCTCCGAAATAATCACAATTCAAATCGGGTATCTTAAAATCCAGCTGGGCAAAAGCATGCGCCCCATCCACAATGACCTCTACTCCATGTGTATGCGCCATATCACATATTTTGCGAACGGGTAATATTTGGCCAGTGATGTTGATCAATTGGGTCACTAGCATCACCTTGGTCTTGGGAGTAATGGCTTTTTCATACAATTCGACCACTTCGCTATCACTTTTGGGGACCAGGGGAAGGTCTACCCATTTCAATACCAATCCATGCCGCTTGACGCGCTGTTGGAAAGCTTGTTGCATACTTCCATAATCTTGGTCACAGAGAATCGCTTCATCTCCAGCCTCAAAATCTAAGCCAGCAATAATTGTATCCAATGATTCAGTTGTATTTCTGGTAATCACGATTTCAGCTGAAGTGCAACCTGCGAAATGAGCCAGCTGCTGCTTCACCCCTTGTTTTTCTTCTGCCTGCCGCCGCCGCATATAAAATGATGGAATTTCATTTATCCTTTGAATATTTTCCACTTGCGCTTGCATAACCTCTAGGGGTTGCGGACTGAAATAGCCATTTTCCAAATTGATAAAATGAGGAGATTGTCGAAAGGCCAATTGAATTTGTGCCCAAAATGGCTCATAGCGAGCAGCTTCTAATGGAGAAAGCTCATCTACCTCCTTATTCAAACCTTCCAATTGTGCCAGCCATTGCGTATCCAAGCCATTCAACGCCAAAAAACCGGCAGAAAATCCTCCCATTTGCTTTATAAAATCGCGACGGTCATTCGTAGTCATTATCTGTTCTTTAATGGTGTGAGAATTAAGATCATACCACTGGACAAAAAGAGCGAGATGGCTAAATACATCGAAGATGATGTAGCTCAGTAGACTCTATTCTCGCTTCTGGTTGCTAAATACCTAGTAGTATGATTTAAGATAGGGAATTTGAATGGATCAGCAAGAAAATCTGAAAAATTTAGCGTCGAGTTAAAGCACAGCTACTACTACAGGACTAAGGGAGTAGCCAAAGAAGAGATCGGCTAGATACCAAGTAACAGCCTCACTACAGTAGTCTCTATTCCCACTTCTGTCTACTAAATCTCTAGAAGTATCAGCTTCTCTTAGCGCAAGGACAATCCAAATACTCCTAGCCTATTGACATTCATCAGCTTAAGTAGTGATAAAAGTTATTGTACCGGCTCAGTACTTGACCTAACTTGGAAATAGAAAAAAACACCGAATCTATTAACTATAAACTGTACAATATGGCTTCTCACTTGAGTTTTACCGGTCATTCGTTGTTACTTAGCTTAGGCGCTTTATTTGGCTTCATTCTTTTGACTATCGGCCTATTCAGGTTGTACTTCCAATATGCAGCACATAAATCCCTTAAAGGAAGAGCAGCAGCTAGAAAAAATAAATATGATATTGTTGATGTACATCAATTCCGATCTAGCTTTATCGGGCTCAGTCTCGCACTTACGTTAGGACTGACGGTATTGGCCTTCAACTGGACTTCCTTCGATGAAAAGATTGATGTATCAGAATACTCTCTGTCTCTTATACACATCTGACGCTGCCGACGAAGAG
>CAJXUM010001056.1 GCA_913060855.1 uncultured Lewinella sp.
TCGTCGGCAGCGTCAGATGTGTATAAGAGACAGGATAAATATCGGGCCACCGCTACATCTCTTACCTAGACTTGTGTTTACCTAGCATTTGAAGTGTGCTAATGGGATTGATTAGCTTAAAAAGAAACGCTAGGGCCATACTGAATGATATACAGAGAAGGAATTTAACAAACCAGTTGAAGGGTAATTGTATTTTGATTAACCCAACGATCAAAATGACACTGGCCGAAAAACTGACTATTTGTAAGAGTAGTTTTCGATGGAAAGAGAGGCCCAATAATCGATCCACTAATATGACCTGACCCACCCAGACGATCGCTTGTGTAAAACAAGTAGCGATAGCGGCTCCCAAAGCACCCTGACGAGGAATAAGCCATAAATTGAGACCAATATTCAAGATTACACCCAAAAGAAATAGCTGATTCATTCGGCGCAAATTGCCACTAGCGGTGAGTAACGTACCATAGATATAGCAACCACAAATGGATAAAAAACTCAACATTAACCAAGCTAAAATATTGCCGGTATAAGCACTCCCACTATCATATAAATAGACCATCAGGGGTTCGCGAAAAAAAATACAAGCGATAGCAAGGCTAAAGGCACCCGCCCAAATTAAGCGGAAGCTCATCTCGAGTAAAGGTTTTAGCGACTCCTTTTGCTTAAGCATATTAGAGAACATCGGTAACAGTAAGGTGGCAAATAGCAAACCGAAAATATTACTAGCGTCCAATAAGCGATAAGCAGTGGCATATAATCCTGCCTCATAAGGCCCTTTTTGGTGCAGCCGCTCTATCATAAAAGCATCTACGCGGGTGTAGAGAAGCATTAGGAAGATGACTAAAGCATAGGGATAGCTTTTTTTCAATAGTAGTAGAGTCAGCGGCCAAGAAAACCGGAAAGACCAGCTTTTCATATGCCGCCCGACGACACCAAAAGCGACCAGGAAAGTGATACAGAGCGTCAGGGTTTGGGCATAGACAAACCAGCTGATCTGAAAATCGGCTCGCATCGGTGAATACCAAAGCAAAAATCCACAAAGGAATATGAGTAACAAACGATCAAGAACAGATAAAAGACTGTCTGTACGATATCGACCCAATCCAGAAATATTGGATCGCATAAACAAGACCAAAGAATTCAAGAGCCAATTGATCCCAATAAAAAACAAGAGATGAAAGGCCGTGAAGTCATAGCCAAATAGAAAGGCCCCAAGAAAAAGCACGATTAAATAGAGAACACCCAGCCCTGCTTTAAGGAGTAAAAAATGAGGAAAATATTTACTCAGTAAAAACCGGTGCTGCGCAATGTTGCGGTTATTATAGTTTTGCAGGCCAAAATCATTGATGATTTGAAAGACAAAAGCAAAATTGAATAACGCATAATACAAGCCATAATCGGCTTCTCCCACCGTATTTTGAATGGTCCTATCAATTCCAAATAGGTAGAATGGTTTGATCAGTAGATTGATCAAAACAAGGAGTATAATATTGATGAAAAATTCTCGCTTCACGCCGCAAAGCTACACATTTGGAAGTGGGAAATGCGAAGTCGGAAGACAGAAATCGAAAATGTGAAATGGGAAGATTCCTACTTCTAAGAAATCATACCGGTTTGATGAAGAATAGGCAATTGCCCGCCATAAGTTTGCGCAATTCGTTCATCGGTAAAAGTCTCTTCTGTATCGCCTGAGGCAATCAGGCGTTGATTGAGTAAGATCACTTTGTCGAAATATTCTCGCACGGTGGAGAGGTCATGATGCACTACCAGTAGGGTTTTACCTTCGGAAGCGAGCTTTTTTAGGAGTTGAATGATTTTTTCTTCAGTCGTCATATCCACTCCGACAAAGGGTTCGTCCAAAAAGAAAATATCCGCTTGTTGGCAAAGGGCGCGCGATAGGAAAACCCGCTGCTGTTGTCCACCCGATAATTCTCCAATCTGCCTTTTGGAAAGATCTGCAATGCCCATTTCCTCCAAAGCGGCCATGGCCATTTGCTTATCCTCTTTGTCGAGCCGCTGAAAGAGCTTTTTGTGAGGATAACGCCCCATTAGGACGACGTCTAATACAGTGGCGGGGAAGCTCCAGTCTACATCGCTTTTTTGAGGGACATAAACCACCCTTTTTCGATTGGCTTTGATCGATTGGCCTTCCACTAGGATTTCTCCTGCGTTGGGATCCAATAAGCCGAGTAAAGCTTTAAAGAGGGTAGATTTTCCAGCTCCGTTAGGACCAATGATCCCATAGAGAAATCCATGCTCTATTTCAAGATATATGTTACTGAGGACGAGCTTTCGTTCATAAGAAACCGATAAGCCTTTGACTGATATAGCAGGAGATGTTGGCATGTTATGCTTGGTTAAGTCGACGAAATACGAGTAAAAAACCACCTATTAGAATAGCGGCTAGGATCCCAAAAAGGATGAAATTATTAGCCTGATTCTCTTCTTCAGCATCTCCAATAACCACTTCTCTACTTAAGGCTTCTACAATAGTTTTGGTATTGTAACGAAGCATATCCAGGTAAGTTGGAGCAGGACTGTCCTTATCGCCGATCGAATCGGAATACAATAGGCCACCAATTTGGATGTCATTGTCCTTGGCTAGCTGTTCCAAGAGCTTAGGGTTGACTGTCGTTTCGATAAAAACTGCCGGCACTTTAGAGCCTTTTATTACTTTGTTTAGGCGAACCATATCAGAGGTTTGCACTTCGGCGTCGGTAGAGGTTCCTAGTACGGCTTCCACTTGTATACCATAACGTTTGCCATAATAACGGAAAGCATCATGAGAGGTAATCAAAATGCGTTTGGAGTCTGGAATACCAGCTATCTGCGTACTTATTTCATGATCTAGGTCTTCAATCTGCTGTTTGTACAATCCATAATTGAAGGTAAACTCTTGCTCGTATTGAGGGGCGAGTTGGATCAATGCATTTTTGATGTTTTCAATATAGATTAACCCGTTGTTCGCATCCATCCAAGCATGTGGATCACTAGAATTCTCATAGGTTTCACTAGAAATGGGCTTGATCCCCGTTGTAATGGTGGTTACGGTAGCCTTTGTCCCTGAATTTTCGATTAATTCATTCAACCATCCTTCAAAAGTTAAGCCATTTTTAAGTACAAGGTCGGCCTTATGCACCAATTGAGCATTGGTAGGAGTGGGCTCATAAATATGCGGGTCACCACCAATAGGAACGATGGATTGGACCTCTATTAGATCTGTCTCTTATACACATCTGACGCTGCCGACGAAGAGGATAGTGTAG
>CAJXUM010001057.1 GCA_913060855.1 uncultured Lewinella sp.
CGAGATCAGCCTCGGTCTCGTGGGCTCGGAGATGTGTATAAGAGACAGCATATATTTTGACCAGTTTTGGGGCCGCTTCTATACAATGATCACATTCGGCGTGATAGAAGAAAATCGCAATATATGGTGCTTCGATATCATACAAAGACTGGATATTGCCTGCTGGATCTTCCGCTTCGATATTAGCTCCCTTTTTTCCAATCAAGCTACTGGCTCGGATCCCTGCCCGCAATTGCCAAGCATAAACTTGCGTCGAATCCGCCCAAACCGCACGCTCATGCGTGAGGTAATAATCTACCATATGTACGTAAATGGCTTCTCGATCCAAATTGGCATCCTGTTCAGGTTTATAGCTTTCTGCAATCCAGGTAGCAAAGAAGCGGTAATAATCGGGATGTTTAGCCACCTTATCTAATAGAATATCGATAGCCTGCAATTTTGTAGTAGTTTGATTCGGCCCATAATTGTACATATAGCTCAAAAGGCGCTCAAAAATTACGGGCGTGTGCAGTAAGCTGGTAGTGTTAAAATCAACCATATCCCAATAGTGATCCAACATCAAATATTGCCGCTCATCATTATCAATTGACTGGTCTGCTATAATAGTTTGTAGCACTTCTGGTTCTTGGCCTGCCAGTTTTAACTTAGTGAATAAGGTGTGAGGATGTTCCTTGAAAAGCTTTTCCACAAAATTATCACGTTCGCTAAACAAGGTTTCTCGCAATTGATTGATAGCCTCTTGGTCTAGCTCTCCATCGCTATTTTGCTGCAACTGACCTACAGCTTCCTGAAAGCGGTGATTGAGATTTATATCGTATTGCATGTTTTTATATAACAGTTCGTTTTCGGTGCTACCAGTAACTTGCATATCCTCGATCGTCTGATTAAAATCGGTTTGCATAGTGAATACCTGGTCTTCATCTAAAAGCATTTCCAGAACAATACTATCAGGAAGAATAATACTGTAAGCCCCTTGATCATACAATTCGTCACGCTTAAAATAGGCATTTCCATTGATGTCTACGGCCGCTGAGTCTCTTGTTGACTTAACGTTTTCATGAACATCATTTAAGTAGATCCATGTGGAAGATAAACCATTTATTTGAAGATGAATGTCGACTTTTTTTTCTTGCGTTTTATTAATCGCACAAGAGTAGGTTAAAAAAAGTATAAGACAAATAAGCGCTGGCGTGCTTAAGTTTTTCATGGCAAAAGTTTAGATTTTCTATTCAATGTAATTTGAACTTCTTGATTACAATGCAAAAGTAGCTGTTCCATAGAGGTGATATTTCGACTTATGTCTCAAAAAGTTGGACTATTGTTGAATTTGGGGCAGTATTTGTACATTATTGTTGCTATGCCTAAGTTTTAGAAGGCAAATCCATATATCAACTTTTGCACATTTACTCGTTTTTCCAACAACCCGGCTTCAAAGAGAATATCTGCTTCTTTTTGATACAATTGGATATCCATATCTTTTACAGTAGCAAACTTGGTGACCGGAATTTGGGGCGCCAAGGCGGCAGATATAGTTGTAAACTTGGGAAATAGGTAACGGTATTTTTCCTGCTCCTTATTGATCCGCTGCATGGCTTTCCACATACCTTTGGCAAATTTCTTGGCCGTTTTATCATCCTTTTGAATAAAGGATGTAGAAAGGGCAAAGCTGGCAGCCGGGAAAGGTTTTCCTGTTCCCAGGTATTTGCTAATGGGAGATTGCTCAATAACCTGGCCTACGTCCTGCAATACGGCAAGTAGAGCCATAGGTTCCAAAGTAAAAAGTGCATCTATCTGTCCCGTAGCCAGGGCTGGAATTTGCTCGGCTGGAGGCATTTCGATGACGGTCACTTGAGGACTACGACCTAATGCTTTCTGTAGAATCAGTTCCAGATAGCTTTTCAATTGAGATCCTGGAAAAGTCCCGATTTTTTTACCTTCCAAATCTGCTAAAGAAAGTAGTTCAGATTCCTTTTGCGATAAGATTAGGTCAAAGGGGATAATGGTATCCAGCATTTCCCAGCCATAGATTCGAAAGGCATTTTCATTTTGTGTTGCCATAGAAAGGAGTGGGTAGTCAGCACAAACGGAGGTGGCCTGGATTTCCCCAGCCACTAAGGCATCGACAATGTCATTGGCTGATTGGTATGGTATGGGTTCGACCTCCAGGCCTTGTTCTTTGAAAAGGCCTTCCTCTATGGCCACAAATAGTGGTAGACTCGTAGATACGGCCGGATAACCGACTTTGATGGTTTTTACAGCGGATGTTTCTGCTAGCTGAACATTCTTAGCCCCAATAAACAATAGAAAGCTAATTCCTAAGACAGAGACTAGCCATGGCAACAGGAAATTAGTTTGCCTGTGATTTTGGTAAAAGGGGTAGGGGAGACGTGATGAGTTTTTCATGAGTAGAATTTTTTAGTGTCAGTACAAAAAAATCGTCAACTAGCCTCCTATCCACAAGCGGTTCACCCATGGCGTGAGTTCATTCTTCAAACTAAGGGCGCAAATGGTGGAAATTGCTGTTTTATATTTTTTTGCCCTATAATCAGTTAAAAATGGATAGTTGACTTGAGAGGAATAGAGGTTGTTTCCATTTGTTAGCACTTGGTTTGAATGTTTCATGATTTAAAAGCTTTAAGTAGGTTCCGCTTCGATAAAAAGCGGAACCTGTGTTGTTGCTTGCTTAGTAGCTTATTTTATGTCAAATATCTGCGCATCGTGCACTTTACAGTCATCTAGCTTAAGATTAGTACCATTGGCGGTACTAGCATGGTCAAAATCCATACATTTATTGGGGTCGGCTTTGGAATGTATCCTTCCTGAAATCCCATCGTACATCCATTTTTGGGAAAAAATAGAGCCCGTACATGTTCCTAGTTGAATATCGGTTCCTACGTCCGTCTTTGCCCCCTCTAGTTCTAGACATAAGTAGTGGTTGTCGGCCCTTCTGATTCTCGAACCATCGAAGTAAAAAGTCTGTGCGGCAGCATCCGAGTCGTTCTTGCAATCATATACTCTAACATCGGCTCCTGATGAGGCATTAGCCATATCTATACACTTGTTGTCGTCCTTGCCTAAATGCATTTTGAGATTTTTTCCGTTTATTCGTTCTGTATATCCACCAGGTAAGGTCCACTGTTGATTGGGGAGGATAGTGGAATTAAAACTACAAGTAGCGAGTTTGATATCATCATTAACAACGGTAAGGCATTTATTAGCATCTATTCGGCTTCTGATCAACTTAAAAGTCATATCAAAAA
>CAJXUM010001058.1 GCA_913060855.1 uncultured Lewinella sp.
AGATCAGCCTCGGTCTCGTGGGCTCGGAGATGTGTATAAGAGACAGTTTCATAGCTTTGATAATTGATGGTAAAAGTGCTTGGGTTGTATATAAGATACAGACTCTTCGCCCAGCTATCAATTACTCCTGGATAAGTCATCGGAAAAAGGATTTAATAGGTAGGAATAGACATGTGGTAGAAGGATAAGGCCACATTCATATTGAAAAAGAGAAATTTTGGTCCAATTAAACCCAAAAATGGACTAACTATCATTAAAACCGAGCCATTTATCAAATTCCACCTTCCTACTTTTAGCCACGGAAAGCTTGACGCCACTCTTCATAATAAGGTAGCCTCCTTCCTTAGTCGTATATTTTTTGAGGAAATTCCGGTTGATGATAAAAGAAGCATGAATTCTAAAGAACAAATGTGGCGGGAGTAGTTCTTCCATTTTCCCTAGTGAATACGAAGTATGTTCTTTCCGACGCTCTCCATCCAGGTAGAGATAGCTAAAGTTACCATCCGCTTGACAGTACATAATTTCATCTACCCCCAAAAAGCGATACTCCTTTTGATTCTTGATCGCAATGGTCGTGATCTGCTTGACATTCTCCAATAGTACTTCAAATTCCTTTTTAGGGCCTGATGGCTGTCTGTTTTTCACCTTTTCAATCGCAGCCATCAGTTCGTTTTTATCTACGGGCTTGAGCAGATAATCAACCGCACTTACCTTGAAAGCTTTGACTGCATAATCATCGTGCGCTGTAATAAAAACGAGGTTAAAGTCGATATCTTTCAAAATCTCAAGCATCTCAAAACCAGAAAGTTCTGGCATTTGAATATCTAGAAACACCAAATTGGGCTTCAAGCGACGTATTGCAATCATCCCTTCTACCGGTGATTTGTATTTACCAATGACCTTTACCGCTGACGCACAATACTTTTTCAAATCCATTTCCAAGGTATCCAATGCGTCTTGCTCATCATCTATTAGCAGCGCTTTTAACATAGTAGAGACTTTTTTCAACAAAAAAAATAGACTTTATGCTGGAATAGTTTGTAGGAATCCAAATTATTTCCAACCAACTCCTTAGGTAAAGTCTAATCATAAAAAATAGTAAAAACGACTTTCAAACCCTGCGGTTTCCCTTCCCTGTCCACCTTATCAATCAGCTCCATATTTAGTCGATTATGGAAGAGTTCGTTGTACACGCTTATCTTCTCTTGGGTATTAGCTATTCCTGTTGATTTCCGGTTTTTGGTACCTCCTTCCGATTGCAGGGCCTTTTGGGCCGATGGGCGCCCTACCCCATTGTCTTCAATGATACATTCTAGGTATTCTCCTTTGTTTCTCAATTGAACCAACAGCTCTTTTGCTCCTTCTTTTTTCATCAGTCCATGCCACAACGCATTTTCTATGATGGGTTGGAATAATAGCAGTGGAATTTCGATGAAAGTCAATAAATTATCATCGACTTGAATATCAAACGTATAATTAAAAGACTGCTTAAAGCGAAAGCGTTCCATCTCTAAATAGAGCTTACAGATATCCAATTCTTTTTGAAGGGAGACCTTGACATCCTGGAAATGTTCAACCACCAGACGGTGTAGTTTGGAAAACTCTGTCAGATAGTCTATCGCTTCTTTTTCCTTCTTTTGTTGGATCAAAAGTTTAATCGAATTCAAACAATTGGCAATAAAATGTGGGCTCATTTGGTCCTTTAAGGCCATCAAGGTCGTACGCATCAATTGCTCCTGTGCTTTCCGTTTTTCAATTTCGAGCAGGTTCGTCTTATAGCCTATAGCCGCTACAAAAAGGAGTAATTCCAAAAAGGTACCAAAGATAATAGGGAGGACATTGAAGAAATCATAAAATACCCGATTAAGTATCAAACTAACTAGTAAAATACCCGTTCCTATCAGAATGTAGCGAGATAGCACGTTTTTCAATTGGTAGGTTTCATACAAAGTAAAAGCCCCCGCTATAAAGGTCGCATAGAAAAAATACTCATCGATTCTATGTACCAGCCAATCTATGTTATCCATGGGCGAAAAATTCTCCTTTAGCAAGGTCAATGCTAGTTGGATACATAATAAGACCACCACCGTTGGCTTCAAATAATAGATAAAGCGCTTGAATCGTTCGGACTGTTTCGATATTTCCAAAAAGGATTCTAAAAAAAGAAAATAAGCCAACACCGTACTCCACTCCAACAGAAATATGTAGGCATGTATCACCCCTATAATCTTAGGTTCCATCACCACGAAGACACCCAACACATAAAGCGTATAGATGATATAATAAGGCTTGCGATTTTGCAAATACAAAATGAACATGAAGCTCATCTGAAAAATCAAAGCCCCATAAAATACAAATTCTATTTTTTCGTATAAAGACTCCATTCCGAGTTACAGATTAGCTCTTCTCAATTTAGGTATTTTTAGAGAGACTTCAGGGGAAAGAGATTTCGAAAGCTCGATAATCTGGATGGATAGTTACATTTATTGGATAGTTGGCAAGAGAGAACAGGCAAAATTCACATTCCCAACTTCCCCATTCGTAGCGCTACATGCGCTCACCCGACCTCCAAGACCTGTCCTTCTGCAATCACAAAAACGCGGTCTCCGAGCTGGACGGGAATATCTGCTGTACCCGTAAAAGCGCCAAAAGCAGGTAATAATCCACCCCTAGCGCCAAAATAAAAACAGGGGAGGCGCAGCGATTGACGCGCAGCTCCTTGCAGTCGAACGCTAGGGTGAATATGCCCGGCCAAATTGTACAAACCTACTGGCGTTTCAGCTTGTGGATGATGGGTGAGATAAAAGGGGCCCAGGGTGACTGTGACAGGATGTAGGATAAGGCCCGCCTCTTGATACATCGGTTCGGCCAATATATCGTGATTCCCAGGAATCAATTCAAAAGAAATGGGTTGAAATTGCTGGATCAACTGCGTCAAATCTTCCCAAGCTGGATTATAATCACTGTGAAAAAGATCTCCCAGGAAAAGTACACGGGCTGGTTTTAAGTCGAACAGCAAAGAGATCAGTCGATCCCAGTTGGTATCCCCAGCCTGAGCAGGAACAGCCAAACCTGCCTTGCGAAAATGAGCGGCTTTACCCAAATGCAAGTCGGCCAACAACAAGCTATTCTGCTCCTCCCAATAAATAGCGCGAAAGGGATGCAGCTGTAGGGTTTGGTCACAAAAGGTAAATTGATGCATAAATAGTGCTGTCTCTTATACACATCTGACGCTGCCGACGAAGAGGATAGTGTAGA
>CAJXUM010001059.1 GCA_913060855.1 uncultured Lewinella sp.
CAGCGTCAGATGTGTATAAGAGACAGGGACATCACTTTCCTAGATGAAAACAGCTTCGCTTTATCTGGCTGGAGAATGGATGCACCTTACACCCAAATACTAAATCAGTATGGACATCCTAGGACCTGCGGCTTTCGCCGAGGGCTCATAGAGGAGCGTTTGATAGATTTTGCAGCTAGTGATTTTGATGCTGAAATTAAAGTAGATGTTGCTGTTGAGATTGAACCTTTTTTACCCCCTATTCCGGTTGTTGACTTTGCGGGTGAGCCGACAAAGGTAAATGTCTGTAATTTACCTGGCAGGTCTTCTTTTAATGTAGCTATTGCCCTGCAAAGACTATTTCTCTGTGATGACAAAATGAATTTGCAAGCGGAACTTTGTAACACCGGAAATGCAGCCAGTCCAGTTGATCTTGGCCTTAGTTTTTATGATGTAAATCCTTTACTAAAAAGCGCGACGATAATTACCCAAACGGCAGTAGGTCGGGAGATACCTACCAATAGTTGTGAAAACATAACCTTTGAAATACCCATCCCTACAAATAATATTCCTCATCTATTTGCCTTTATCAACGATGATGGACAGAGAGACACACCATTTGACTTATTGGATGATCCTCCAAATGATAAGTATGCCGAATGTAATCTGTTTAATAATCTAGATAGTATAGCGTTGGGAGAAGCTCAATCGGTAAATCTTCCGCCCATTAAGCTGGGAGAAGATCGCAGGCTTTGTGCTGGCGAAATCCTTTCCTTGAGTGCCAACCCCGATTATGTGTCTTTCTTTTGGCAAGATGGTACGACCGAAGCTACTTATACAGTTGCTGAACCCGGACTATACACCTTAATAGCTACTGACGCCTGTGGTAAAGTATCCACCGATTCCGTCCTGGTCACAGCAATTCTTCCCACACCCGCCCCCAACCTTGGCCCCGACTTCCTGTATTGCGAAGACCGGGACATACTCCTCCGGGCTGGTTCGGATTATGAGTCTTATAGATGGCAAAATGGAAGCACAGATTCAACCCTTACGGTATCTCAAGCCGGGCGCTATTGGGTGGAAGTAACCGATGAATGCGGAACCAGTTATGCCGACACCATTGTAATAGAACTAGAGCAATTTGTGCCCGTTAATTTTGGGCCTGATCGGCAAATTTGTGAAGGCGAAACCCTTAGCTTGAATGCAGGGCTTGGATTTGCCACCTACTATTGGACGGCGACTACAGCTATCCCATGCCAGGACTGTGAAGCGCTCAATCTTAACCCTACTTCAGATGCTCGTTACGAGGTAGTAACCACCCTTCAATCGGGCTGTGTGTTTACCGATACGATCTTTATTGAAGTGGTAGCATCGATTACCCATGAAGAAGTCAGACAAATATGCGCGGGCGAGTCCACGCTAATTTTTGGTGAATCACAAAGTGAAGCAGGCCGCTACAGTAAAACCTTTCAATCTGTGCAAAGCTGTGACAGTACTGTACATATTGATTTACAGCTTGTAGAGGAAGTTCAGGCTTCAGCGATAGTGGAGTCTAGTTGTTTTCAACAAAATACCGGGGAAATAGCTTTGTCCATAGCTGGGGGCTTGCCACCTTATAAAGTAGACTGGGAGGACGGTCAAACTGGGATAAGTAGATCAGGTCTCGTGGAAGGGAGTTATGCTTATACTATCCAAGATGATTTTGGCTGTACCTATGTTGGGCAGATCGAAGTACCAGAAAACGAAGAGATACTCATCGATTTAGATTGGGAAGACCCCTTATGTGCAGGTGAAGCAAGTGGAAGCATTAGTGTGGCCGCTATCGAAGGCGAATTGCTATACAGTTTGGATGGACAAGCCTTTCAGGCTATGGGACACTTCGACGATTTAACTAGCGGAGAGTATACCTTATTTGTGAAAGATGAAGCAAATTGTATTTCCACTCAAAACTTAACATTAGAAGAACCCACGCCGCTTCAAATTAGCCTGCCCTCTACCTTAAGCTTGATGCAAGGCGATACGTTACCTATCCCCTTAACGGGCGAATTGGAACGAATTAGCCAAATCACTTGGTCTCCTGCACAAGGCTTGAGCTGTGATGATTGCCTGACACCGCTGGCTTTCCCATCCAATGACATAACTTACCAGGCTACGATTACCGATGAGCAGGGTTGTCAAACGGTTTATAGCGTTCAAGTTGATGTAGAGATCGTATTGAATACTGGCGCTGCTAGCCAAGTGACTGGCTTAAACCCTCCAACCGCCTTCAGTCCGAATGGTGATGGCCAAAACGATCAATTCGAAATCCCAGGCTTGGCCAAGTATCCTAAGGCGAGTATTACGATTGTTAATCGATGGGGAAAAGTCGTTTTTGCGGCGGACTCATATCAAAATGACTGGGACGGGACTTCCTTAACTGGCAAACGACTCCCTGAGACTACCTACTATTATATGCTGGACTTGAAACGGGCTAAAGGAAAGCCTGTGACGGGTAATATTACGCTCATTCGATAACATTCAAGACACTTAACTTCAAGTATTCGCTCGTGCTTTAAATTTGGAAACGTTATGAAATTATACACACTATTTTCATTTACACTCTTCCTCGCTTTTACATCCACATTCTTCCATTCAATCCAGACGAATCCAAGGTCTGGATCTGCTAATGTTATTGCAAAACCCTTACAAGACACCTTACATTATTGCAGTGCCAGCGAAAGGCAGCAGGCTTTGGAGGAAGCAATGCCGGAAATTGCAGCTATTCAAAAGGAACTGGAGGCTAAAGCTTATGCCCATTTTAAAGACCCCAAAAGGAATACGGCTAGCCATCAAAAGGCGCAATATACGGTTCCAATTGTCTTTCATATTGTACATCAAAATGGAGAAGAAAACCTCTCCAATCTGGAGGTAGAACAAGCGGTAGAATGGCTAAATGATGCCTTTGAAAATGTGGGGTATTATGATCCAGGAACAGGTGTAGATGTGGATATTAATTTTTGCTTGGCTAAAAGAGACCCAGAAGATAATGCCACTAGCGGAGTAAACCGAGTAGTGTCTAGTTTAACAGAACTGGATCGAAGTTTTGAGGCTGATGCAGACATGAAGGCATTGAGTACCTGGGATCCCACCTGTTATGTCAATATCTGGATTGTTAAGGAGATTGAGGGAGGTGTCGCGGGCTATGCATACTTGCCAAGTGCACATGGACGGTCTTATGACTGTCTCTTATACACATCTCCGAGCCCACGAGACCGAGGCTGATCTCGT
>CAJXUM010001060.1 GCA_913060855.1 uncultured Lewinella sp.
AGCGTCAGATGTGTATAAGAGACAGGTGCTCACTTGATCAATGACCAAACAGGTCCCACTGGCTTTACCGGTTTTTCTGGTAAATTGGGTGCTGTCATTGGCAGTGATCCCGAATTTAGCGGCCTATCGTTTGCCTTGACCGCAGGAATTGCCCAATATCGTATTGATGCGGATAAGATCAAGCTGCGTGATCCCAATGATGTGATTGGCAGCCAAGATCAAAATCAAATTTATCCTGATGTGGGGTTAGGGGTCTTCTTCTATTCTTCTACTGCCGACGGCGATTATTTTTACGCCGGTGCGTCTGTACCCCAGGTTTTTGGTTTGAATCTTATGTTTCAGGATGAAGAAGGGAACTTCGATGTCCAACGGATTCAACACTTTTATGGCCAATTAGGGTTTTACAAATTCCTCAATGATGATAGCTTTTTGGAGCCATCCATGTGGTTGAAGTATGTTCCTGGTGCGCCGATTAACGCCGATTTTAATTTGCGTTATCAATTACCTAGTGCCCTGTGGATCGGAGCTGGAGGATCAACCGCTAAAACGATTCACCTTGAAACAGGGGTAACCTTGGGTGAAAATGCGGGCTTTGAAAATACGATCCGTTTTGGTTACGGCTTTGACTACTCTTTTACTACGGGAGGCCCATATTTGGGATCCACTCACGAAATCAACCTGACCTTCGCGTTTGATAATTAGTGATGGAACCAACAATATTTTTTCCATTTTACCGAGAAATCATAGACCCGGCTATTGACTAGCTACGGTCTGCTAAGTTTCTTTTTTTAAAATTAGACGATTCAATATCATATCCCATGAATGCACAGTTTTCCAATCCAAGTTTGAAAGGCTTCATGCGAAAATTCCTCATGGTAGTGGTAGCTGGTATAGGCATCCACCTCTGTGCTATTGCACAACCTACGATGACTTTTCAGATGCCAGCCGGAGATGCGCCCTGTGAAGGGGAAACCTTTTGTATGGATGTAACCGTAAAGGATTTTACCGATATCCTTAGTACGGAATTTTTGATCCAATGGGATTCATCCGTATTGGAATTTCAACAAATAACAGGTATAAACGCGGATATTGCTAACCTCGATTTAGGTGACTTCAACCTTGATAGAGCCATTAACGGGGAAGTACAATTTGCCTGGAATGATAATGCGGGTACTTGCGGGATGCCTACGGCAACCGGAGTGACGCTGGACGATGATGTAGTACTCTTTCAAGTCTGCTTTTCGGTATTGGGAAGCTATGGCCAAGGTACTACCATCTCTATTCCCGAAACCCCTACACCTATGGTACTTCGGGTAAATACCGGTTGTGCCAATATTGGTCTTTTTGACGAACCGGCACTCTTCTCGTCTTGTGTTCGACCGTTTACGATAAACGTGTCCAAGGAAACTGCTAATCCTGATGATCTAGTTTGCGTCGATTTTGCCGTGGAGGGATTTGATGGCTTGCGGAGTGCTCAGTTTTCTGTCAATTGGGATCCTACTCTCTTAGAACTCGCCAATGTAATTCCTGGGGATGATATAGAGAACCTCTCTTTAGGTAATTTTGGAACGACAACACCTGGCTCGATGAGTGTCTCGTGGTCATTCCTAATACCGAATGAGCCTGGATTTACAGCACCAGACGGCACTTTATTCTTTCAAGCCTGTTTTCGGGTATTGGCAGAATGTGATGAGACCGCCATTATAGCGTTTAGCGAAACGCCTACTCCTTTTGAGTTTACGAATGATGACCAAGAGGGCTTTTCCTTGTTCTTTAACCCGACAGAAGGGGAAGTGGCCACCGGAGATTGTGACCCTACTGGCCTACAAATATTGGCTAATTGTGGCGGCGAAGTAAATATTACCGATCAGTTTTGTGTCTCTGTAACAGCGGGCGATAACTTCCAAGATGTCACTCAAATGGCATTCCTGATGGAGTGGAATCCTAGTATTGTAGAATATACAAATGTAAACACGACAGTTGGCGGCCTTAATGTCAATGACTTTAATGAACAGAATGTAGCGAATGGGATATTGGGCGTTAACTGGGATGTCTCTCCTTTGCCTCCTCAGTCGGTAGCAAATGGTAGCGAACTTTTTGAGGTTTGCTTCGAGGTGGTCGGACTAGGAGGTAATAGTCCGTTTAAGATAAGTGAACCCTGGATTGGTAGGGTAAATGGTAGCTCCATTGGTCTTAATCCTTCCAACTGTGAAATCTCGGTTGTACAGCCACCTGGTGTGGTAATGGATTTACTGGATGCGTCAGCGGGCCCTTTCCAGCAAGATGGAGATGATCAGGCTTGTGTCGAGGTGACTGTATCGAATTTCACCGACATCTTAGAATACCAGTTTTCATTAAGCTGGGATTTCAATGTCATGGAATTTGGTGAAATACGTAATATTAGCTACCCTGAACCCCAACCCAATGATTTTGGTGGTTTTGCAGGGGTAGAATCTGGCGCCTTGTTTTTTGATTGGGAGCCTTCTCAATCTTATACCTTACCCGATGGTACAGCGCTTTTTGAAGTCTGCTTTAAAATGCTGGGAGAACCAGGGGATTGTGATCAATTAGAGGTGGTCGAGTTACCACTTGTTTCCGAAGCCATCAGTTCTTCCTCCAATGGAGAAAATATCGGAATTTCGGCTAGTCCTGCCGAAGTCTGTACACTATTCCCCGAAGGTTTTGGTTTAGAGTTTGGACTAACAGAAGGAGATAGACAAGATACCACCTGTGTTGAAATGACAGTGGTTTCTTTTGATGATATAACCGCAGCTAACTTCAATATTAGCTGGGATCCCACTTCCTTAGATTTTGTAGAATACAATAATCCGGGCAATTGGACGGATCTTGTAGATGCTAACTTTACCGATAACTCAGATGTAGGTATTTTGAATATTGACTGGAGTTCTGGCGGGGGCGTAACCTTAGCAGATGGTACGATAGTACTGGAGATGTGTTTTGCCTTAATCGGTGAAGCCGATGGTTGCTACCCGGTTACAGTTGTAGATGATCCTCCACCCCCAGTTAGTACCTTGAACGGTAGTGGTAGTATGGTCATTACCGCTGGAGAAATTTGTATCAATGATAAGTTTATTATTATAGATACGATTATTACGCCGGCTAGTTGTCCCAATGCCGCTGATGGTTCAGTACAATTAGTAGTTGAAGGAGGGCAAGGTTTTGTCGGGACAACTTGGCTTACCTGTCTCTTATACACATCTGAGCTGCCGACGAAGAGGATAGT
>CAJXUM010001061.1 GCA_913060855.1 uncultured Lewinella sp.
GGCTCGGAGATGTGTATAAGAGACAGCCTCCTGAGATCATGAAAGCTGCTTTAGATGAAAACCGAAGAATAGGTTTACGCTCCGCTTGCCACCATGCACAATTGGCGGTAGCCCGCTGGAATGTTTTGCACTCTGCTCGTGCTGGACTTACCTCAATGGAGCACTGGTATGGCTTACCAGAGGCTTTATTTGAAGATAAAACGGTGCAAAACTACCCATTGGATTACAATTACCTCAACGAACAGGATCGTTTTGGCGAAGCAGGTCGACTTTGGAAACAAGCCGCTCCTCCTTACTCAGATCATTGGAATAAAGTGATGAATGAGCTGTTGGAGTTGGATTTCACCTTGGATCCGACATTTAATATCTACGAGGCTAGCCGTGACCTTATGCGCGCCCGTCGGGCCGAGTGGCATGAAGAATATACCATGCCGAGTTTGTGGCGTTTTTATCAGCCAAGTAAAATTTCCCATGGATCCTACTGGCACTTTTGGGGTACGGAAGAAGAAGTGGCTTGGAAGGAAAACTACCGCTTGTGGATGATCTTTATCAATGAGTATAAGAATAGGGGAGGACGTGTCACCGCAGGTTCTGACTCAGGTTTTATCTTCCAACTCTATGGCTTTGCCTATATCCGGGAACTAGAGTTACTAAGAGAGGCAGGCTTTCACCCGCTAGAAGTAATACGGGCAGCTACCTTGAATGCGGCAGAAGCCTTGAATATGGATGATAAAATCGGATCTGTACAAGTAGGTAAATTAGCTGACTTAGTCATTGTAGAAGAGAATCCACTGCAGAACCTGAAGGTCCTATATGGTACGGGAGCTATTAAATTAACGCCTGATAATGAAGTAGTAAGAGTGGGAGGTGTTAAATATACTGTAAAGGACGGTGTAATTTATGATGCCAAGCAATTGCTAGAGGATGTAAAGAAGATGGTAGAAAAAGCCAAGAAGGACGATAATTTTGAAATTACCCAACCAGGTAAAGTGAAAAAAGATTCCCCATAGAAAAAAGATTTAATGTCTAGACTTCAGAAGTTAGCCGAGCCAGATTACTGAGCAAAACTTCTGAAGTCTTCTCCTACTTATGCCGCTCATTTTTGCCCAGACTCCTAAGCCATTCTCATATCTTCCGTTAGCCTTCCATCCACTGCTGAGGACTCCACCTCTTAGCACCACCTGCATTCAAAAGTACCCACCTATCTTCCACTTGTCTCCGGAGAAAACCTATCAATTTATCCAACGGAAGCATTTTACGGCAAAAACTATCTAGCAGAATTCAAAAAAATAGAAAAATAACAACTAGCACGAGTTATTTTTGTTAATTTGAAGCATTACTATCTTTTGTTGTTGTTAAACCATATATAAAAATAGTTTAAGTTCCCGATTTAGAAGTTTTTGTTAAAACTAAAGACGTTCTACTATTAGGCACAAAGGGTAGTTATTATGATCATTATTTAAAACAAAATACTGTACTATGAGAAAGGTACTCCAGTTTGACTTTTCTAATCTCAAAGGAGATTTTTTTGGAGGACTTACAGCCGGCGTGGTAGCGCTTCCTCTTGCCTTGGCATTTGGTGAACAAACAGAATTGGGCGCGATTGCCGGGCTATATGGTGCGATTGCCATTGGTATAATTGCTGCTGTTTTTGGTGGTACACCCACACAGATTAGTGGACCTACTGCTCCAATGACCGTTGTATCTGCCCTCATCATCGCCGATGCGATTCACTATGCTGGAGACCTTAATACGGCTATTCCCATCATTATTGCTACCTTTTTTATTGCGGGTTTGATTGAGGCCTTGATGGGAGTCATACGGCTCGGGAAATATATTAAATACATACCCTATCCCGTTGTTTCGGGCTTTATGAGCGGGATTGGGGTTATCATTATTATTACCCAGATCTTCCCGTTCTTTGGCGTGGCAGCTCCAGGCGGTGGTCCCTTAGGAACCATCAAATCCATGCATAAGATTCCTGAAATTGTGAATGTCTACTCCGTTGGGGTAGCGATTGTGACGATTGGCATTATTTATTCTCTGCCGCGCATCACCAAAAAGGTACCTGCCGCTTTGGTGGCATTGGTAGCTATTTCAGGTATTGCATTCTTTCTCTTGCCTTCAGACATGATTCTTCGAATCAATTCGAAAGGAGCAATTCCAACAGGATTGCCTAATCTTGAACTAGGTTTTATTAGTGTGTTTTCAGACTTTAATCACATGATGGTAGTGATGGAATACGCCTTTACCTTGGCCGCGCTAGGAGCGATTGACTCCTTGCTGACTTCGGTAGTTGCGGATAACATGACTAAGACCAAACATGATAGCGACCAGGAATTGATTGGTCAGGGAATTGGTAACATGGGGGCGGCTTTGATTGGGGGCTTACCGGGTGCCGGCGCTACCATGAGAACCGTGATCAACATTAATACGGGAGGTAAAACGAAGATATCAGGTATTGTAGCTGGACTCTTTTTGCTCGCTGTCCTATTGGGGATTGGTTCGCTAGTGGGACATGTACCCAATGCGGTCTTAGCTGGTATCTTGATTACCGTTGGTATTGGTATTATCGATTATAAAGGACTTAGACATCTCACAAGCGTACCGAGAGCTGACGCCATTGTGATGATAGTTGTATTGCTCCTCACGGTATTTGTTGACCTCTTGATAGCAGTTGCAGTGGGTATGGTATTGTCCGCGATCCTCTTTATGAAGAAAATTTCTGATGTAGTCGATCATAAAACACATACGGCTCCGCTAAAGGATTTCTCAAGAGAGGTGCCTTGGCAGGATGAAGGAGATATTATTGAGCGAATCGGAGATAGAGTATATATTAAGCACTTGGATGGACCGCTTTTCTTTGGTTTTGCCTCCCGCTTCCAGGATATGATCCAAGCCCTGCCTGATATAGAGGCTGTGGTGATTCGAATGGATAAGGTTCCTTATGTGGATCAATCCGGCCTTTATGCGATGGAAGAGGCTATTTTGGAATTGCGACAACTGGATATTGCAGTGGTATTTACGAATTTGCATGGCCAGCCCTTAGATATGTTTAAACGTATTAATCTTGTACCTGGATTGGTTCCTGAAGAGCATTCATTTCCAGACTTCCAATCTTGTACAGAATGGTTAGAATCCTATCTGAATATGTCAGAGGATGGTACTTTGAAAAGAATTGTTTCAGACCAGAGAGCTGTCTCTTATACACATCTCCGAGCCCACGAGACCGAGGCTGATCT